>PCUL01000343.1:5071-18383 GCA_002771745.1 Bacteroidetes bacterium CG18_big_fil_WC_8_21_14_2_50_41_14 | reverse complement strand
TACCAGATAGTATCCGGGGGGTGGGGTGCTCAGATCGGTGAATTGTGCGGTGAGGCAGGAGTCGATGGTGTAGTTGAAATCGACAACAAACAATGGAGTAGTCACGTTTATTGTTTGTAGAAAAGTATCAACACAACCAAGTGCATTGGTTACTTTTAGCAAAACAGAGTATGAACCACTAGCCGGAAATACATGAAGAAGATTAGGGTCATCGGGTGGAAGAATAACCACATCAGGACTTCCATCTCCAAAGTTCCAAACCCATTCGGTAATTGTACTTGATGCTGAAGTGGACAAGTCTGTAAACTGAACTTCTGTATTCTGGCAACTGGAAGGTGATATGGGATTATGAGTAAATAGAGCCATGGGCGAATCAAGCGTATTAACAGTTTTCACCACAGTATCTGAACAGCCATTTTCATCGATAACAATAAGCGTGACATCAAAATCTCCACCTAAAGAAAACGCATGTTCTGGATTTTGATCTGTACTTAAGTTAGAAGATCCTGAGCCAGGATCACCGAAATTCCATAACCAATTGGTAATGGGCAAACCGGATGTAGTACTTTGATCACTAAACTGGATGGGGGCATTGGCACAATCACCATCATTAACAATGAGAAAGTCAGCATTCACCCCAGGGAAAATCTCAATTAAATTGGATATGCTGGCTTCACATCCCAATGAAGTAGTTACAGTAAGTGTAGCAATATAATTTGCAGGATTGAGATAGGTGTGCGTAACATCCGGATTGTCAGGCGAATTAATAACTATTATTGCTCCATCGCCAAAATCCCATTCCCACTTAACAAGGGTACCTATGTTGGTGCTTGAAAGATCTTCGAATAATAAATCAGTTCCCTGACAAGCCTGAGAAAGCGCATTAAATGCAACTATTGGAACATCACCAAAAAATAGTGTCATTGTATCAGGGATACCTGAGCAATTTGGATTCGTAGCCGTTAGAATCAGGTCAACACTACCAGCAACCAAATCCTCGGAGGTTGGAGTGTACGTTGGATTGATTGAAAATTCATCATTGAAAGTACCTGTTCCTAAAGTTAACCATTCAAGCGAAACAGCATTGGTAACTGTTGCCTGATTCAGATGATAAGGTTCTAGATCACAGATAGTATCATTTGACCCAGCAAAAATTACGGGAGCAGGAACAACCGTAACATCAACGAAATCTTCAACGAAATCAGTTATACAACCCTCCGTTCCAAAGGCAGTTAATTTAAGGGTCATCACCGTTACAACATTCACCTCGTCGGGTTGGAAAGTGGTGTTTAATTGGGCATTATCGCTAAAAGTGCCAGATCCTTGATCAACACTCCAAAGAACAGTACTGTAATCTTGGGCTGTTCCTAATAAATCGATTGATTCGGAGGCACAAATACTACCTCCTGTTCCTGCATCAACAATAGGCATCGAATTGAACAAGATGGTCATACTGGCAATGGACTTCTCCCCTATACATTGTCCCTGTCCAAAGGCTGTCATGGTAAAAGTGATCACCTGACCTTCGTCTGCAGGTTGTGGTGTGTATACAGGATTTATGGCCGTAACACTGTTGAGCGCACCAGCGCCATCATGTTGCCACAAAACCGATGAAGCATTTTGAGCAGTGGCTTCTGTAAGTTGAACGGTAGCCATGGAAATACAGGATGATAAATCAGAACCGGCATAGGCAATAGGTAGAGGGTCGATGTTGATTTCAACCGTTGAAGAGGTTTCTTCAGCAGTACAGCTATTTGTGCCAAATGCAGTGATCTTAAGCACCACTATTGTTCCCTGATCAAGTGGATCAGGAGTGTAGGTTGGATTTAAAATGTTGTAGTCGTCAAGGATTCCATTTCCACTTTCAATAGTCCATTGAACACTACTTGAGTTTGTTGAAGTAGCTTCAGTTAAGGTAATTGGGACATTTACACATGTTGTTGCCGGATTTCCAGCAAATACTTGTGGCAATGGATTGACATCAACGGTAAAATCACCACTAACGGCACCCATACAGAATGGTTCTGCCGTATATTGTGCTGAGACCAATTGATAAACAGTTGTTTGAATAGGGCAAACCTCTATTGAATGTGGAGACATAGCCGGATCAAGCACAAGTGTGAAATTTTGAATTCCATCGGTATAAACTATCTCTGTAATTTGAAGTCCTGTTAATGTAATTTCCATTTGTGTACAGGTGGCATTTTCACAAACATATGCAATACCAGTTAAGCTAGCTATGGGAGATTCTATCTCAGCAACATCAATCGTTCCATTCATTGTTGATGAACAAAATGGGTCGGATGCAAAACTGGCTTCTACTGTATACTGACCAAAACCGTATTGAGAAACGTTTTGCCAAGTCAATAGGCCATTGTTACCAGGTAGTGGAGTGCCAACTTCATTCCCATCTTTTAATAACTGATAAAGCACTCCCAATTGAGAAGAAGACAACAACAAGGTAATGGCATTAAGGTCATCAGAACAATAAACCGGAGGGACATCTTGAGCAATAAAATCGTAGGCAACGGGCTGTTCATACACGTTGATTGTTCCTGTCATATCTGCTTCGCAGTAAGTAGTCGTATTGATGGCTTTTACAGTATATGTACCGGGTTGACTGTAATCGCCAAACACCAAAGCACTACCATCTCCTATAAATACATCTTGAGTTCCATCAGGTAAGGTCAGGGTATATTGAATACTTACTTGGGAGAAAGAGAGTCCAATTTCAACTGGAGGACAGTACCAACCGGCTTGGGCAGGTGCTCCGTTTGCAGTAACTGAGTAAACGTTGGGTTGCGCATTGATAATTAATTGTCCTTCCATCCATCGTTCGCAACTGGTAGTATTATGAATTCCCTTAATGCTATAAGTACCTATATCAGAATATATTCCAAAATTGAGAGCCGATCCTGTACCTTGTTCTTCAGCCAATGGATTACTTGAAGAATTATCCCTAAACAATTGATAAGTAATTCCCACTTGCGAAGATGGTAACGTTATGGCCACAGGTTCATTTTCACACCATTGTCCTATTGGGATCATAGTGTACAAATCTGGAGTTTCACTTATGGTACGCAGTCCATCCATCTGGGTTTCACAGCCTGTAATAGTTGCTGCCACTACCCAGTAATCACCGGGCTCGGATTGAACACTAAAATTAATTACACCGCCGGTTCCGCTCACTGTTTCAATTAAACCTGAAACAGTACTCCATAAGTTGTATTCCACATTGGCTTCTGATCCGGATAAATGGAAACTTACATCCGGACACACGGGACCTTGTGGTAACAAAGAAAATATTTGTGCCTCATTGTATATTTCTACAGTTCCTTGCATGTTGCTCCAGCACTGAAGACCACTTGGGTGTATAATTTGTGCCTTAACAGTGTAGAGACCTATTTGTGATTGTTGACCAAAATTAACGGAACCATCAAGACCATCATCGGTAGCAACCAGTTCCGTATCTCTATATAAGTAATAGATTGCATCCAGCTCAAAGTCTTCCAGATAAATTTCCACGGGAGCACATCCCCCGGCCTGCGGACTTACGGCAAAAACTTCCGGAGAAGCCAAAATCGTGGTGGTTCCATCCATCCAGATATCGCAATTGGTAAGTGGGTTTACTGCTTTGATCCTGTATACTCCTTCTAAATTTTGAGGGCCAAAATTTACTATACCTTCATTACAAAACAACGGTCCCAAAACCTCAATGTATTGCTTGGTAGCCGGCTCAACGTACAAATAATAGGCTATACCATCTTCACATCCATTTAAAATGATATCAGATCCTGCGCATGCTTCCTCAGGCGACATAAGATATACAATAGGTTGGGGATTCACCAATACTTCTTCCTCGAAGAAAATCTCGCAACCCGACACAGGATTGATAGCATGGATGCGATAGATTCCTGGCGCAGCCAACTGACCAAAACAGATGGATCCTCCAGTTGGATCGGCTGGAACAACAGCTCCAACAGGCTGATTATTGAGCCATAATTGATAGTCAATTCCCGGTTCGGAAGCCAACAAGCATAAGTCTTCAGTGTTTTCACAAATGGTTCCCTGAGGGGTACTATCAAATTGTTTTGGAACTGAATCTGCAACCAAAGTTCCATTCATATCCAAAACACAGAAAATATTACCATAGTCGATCGTAGCCACAACAGAATAATAACCCGGTTCGATTTGAATCCCAAAATCTAGCGGTGCACCCGTTCCATTTAAGGTTTCGATAGCTGGGTAATAGAATCCGTTGTAGTCTTCAAAATTAAGTTCGTATGTTGCGTTAGCATCCGATCCCACCAAATGGGGGATTATTGGCAAACAATTATCGCCAGGTTGTAAGTAAGTAAGCGTGTATTCCGTAGGTTGAGGCCTGGTAATCACCTCGGCACTTCCTGTCATGTCAACGCTGACACCACTCAACAAGTTGGTTCCTATAGCGGTGTATATTCCTGCAGCTCCGTAACACCACGACAAAGGTGATCCGGTTCCTAACTTATCGCTGCCATTGACATACATTCCATCGATAAATAATTGGTAGTTAACTCCAACTTGCGATCCATCCAAGGTCATGTCGACGCATGAATTACCGTCATCACAAATTTCGTTTGAGCCTGTAATGGCCAAATTGAATGGACTGGGGATGGATAGTATATTAATGGTATAGGTAAAATCTTCTCCCGCACATCCATTGGCAAAAGGGGTAACGGTGTAGGTGACCGAAGCTTGGTCAGGGGCTGTTGGGATGTTGTCGATAAACAGTTGCATTTCAACTAAGTCACCTGTTCCCGACTGCACCCATCCGGATACAGCAGGATCTGAAGCCACACCAGTCCATTGGAAGGTTGGCTGAATTCCAACAATATCTGTTTCAAATTCTACACGTGTGGAAAACTCTCCGGTAAGGATCGTCTCTTCAGTAATGGTATTAGTAATGTGAGTAACCGGGTTAACGGCAGCAGTAAAAGTAAAAGGGTCTCCGACACAGAATGTTGGTGCCGGTCCGGTTGGAATGATGGTATAGCTAACGGTTCCTCTAAGATTACAATTATTAACCAATATATCATCAATAAAATCAACTCCGGCAAGCGTATTTCCTGTCACACAGGATGCTGGGTCGTCCAAGGAAGTCCAAGTGAAAGTCGTTCCCGGCACATCAGCAACGGGAGTATAGTTCACATTTTCACCTGAGCAAACCATCATGAGGTTGGTACTGATTATTATAGGTTTGGGGTCAACAACAATTGATATCTGCGCATCAGCTAAAGTAAATTGATCGCTAATTTCAACTTGATAATTATAGGTTCCATCTTGTGGAGGAATTAAACTAACCATCCATTCTTCAAGGTATATTACTGAGGCAGGAAGCCCTGTCCATGTATAAGTGTAGTCTTCAGGAAAGCTTCCGTTTCCTCCAGAGGCATTGGCCGTAAGTACAATGGTAGCTCCATCACAAATAATGTTGTCTGCATCATCTGAAGTAATATCAACGGTCAACAACTGACCCTGTGGCGTTATAGTAATGGTCTGCGAATAAGTACATCCTTCGTCATCTGTTAAGTTTAGAGTAAAATCTACGGGAAAAAACAGCAAATCGGTTGCCGGGTTAGCAATGTCGGTGTCGCCAACCAAATGGCCAGCGGGGTTTGATGTCCATGAATACGCATAATTACCCATACCGCCGGTTATCGCACCTGCAATGGTAGTTGATGTTCCCATATTGATAGTCATATCAGTATAGGTAGTATTAAACTGTGGATTCACTGTAACCACTAAATCGAACGGATCGCCCTCGCATAAAGTAGGTGCAGGCCCTGTTGGAATGATAGTAAAAGTAACGGTTTCCTGACTTAAAGAACTATTGGTTAAGTTTTGTAATATTTGTGAACCACTCCCATCGGCAAAACCAACAATCTGACCGCCAGAATTATCAGTTGCCGTCCATGTATATGTACTCTGAGCAATGTTGGATTCGATCAGGTAATCAAGATCTTCACCTGAACAAACAAAAGCCATTGTACCCGAAGTTACCATAGGTGCAGGCTCCACAGTGATGATGATATCGCTTGATACGGTATTAAAACCATCATTGGCTTCCACGGTGTAGGTATTAATAGCCAACGCATCAGGAACGAGACTTACTATCCAAGGTTGAATGAAAACGGCACCACTTGGCAAACCAATCCAATTATAAGTGTAAAGCGTTGGATCTCCACCACCATTTCCACCGTTAGCCGTAGCTGTCAACACCACTGTGGCATCTTGACAGATTGCGTTATCAGAATCATCTGAGGTAAGGGTCACACTTAATCCGTTTCCAGTCGGCGTGATGGTGATGGTTTGGGTAAACTCACAATTTTGATCGTCATGAGCTACTAGAGTATAATCAACAGGTGAGCTGAGATTAACAGTTAATGGATTGGCGATATCTGTTGCTCCATTAATCATGTTCGGCGGATTAGACGTCCAACCATAGGAATAGTTTCCATTTCCTCCCGATAAGCTTCCTGTTATGGTAGTTGCGGTTCCCATGTTAATGGTAGCATTACCGTAGGTACTGCTATACTCAGGATTTACAGTAACCGTTAAATCGTAGGGCGCTCCTTCACAATTTGTGGGCTCAGGGCCGGTTGGAATAATTGTATAGGTAATTGTTTGTTGAGTTGCACCAGCATTGTATAGTGTTTGAACAATTGCGCTTCCTGATCCATCAGCAAATCCACTTATATTTCCACCAGAATTATCTGTAGCTGTCCATACAAAGGTGGTAAGTCCTATGCTTGATTCAATAAGGTAATTAAGGTCTTCACCATCACAAACAAAGGCTGCGGGCAGCGAAGTAACTTGAGGATATTCGTTGACCTGAATAGTAATGTCACCTGTGGCTGTGTTAAAACTATCATCTATTTCAACAGAATAGGTGGTGATACCCAAATCAACGGCTGGAAAAATACGAGTCCAGTCGTTAGGTTCAACCGCTCCTACCGGAATGTTTGTCCAGACGTAGGAATAATCAGAAGGAACTGTACCATTTCCACCCGAAGCGTTGGCTATCAGTGTAATGACCGTACCGTCACAAACGGTGTTATCAATATCATCACACGAAATGCTCACATTCAATGCATCCCCATCCGGAGTAACCGTAATGGTTTGTACAAACTGACAATTGGCTTCGTCGGAGAGGGTCAAGGTGTAGTCGGTTGGTACTGTTATGTTTCCTGTTTGAGGATTGGCTATATCAGTGGCACTGGTAAAGTTGCCAGCCGGATTGGAAACCCAGGAATAAGTGAAATTACCTGTTCCACCAGTAACAGCTCCGATAAGGGTAGTATATGTCCCCATGTTTACTATCATATCATCATAGGTGGTAGTAAACTGTGGATTTACTGTTACTATTAAATCAAAAGTATTTCCTACACAGAAAGTGGTTTCCGGACCTGTAGGGGTGATGGTATAGGTGATGGTTTCTTGAGATGAACCTGAATTCACAAGCGTTTGGTCGATAAGATCTCCGGAAGCATCTGAATAACCAGTGATTAATCCCGCAGAATTGTCGGTGACCGTCCAGGTATAAGTAGTCAATGGAACGGAGGAAGTAATATAATAAGCCAGAGGTTCTCCGGAACAGCTAAAAATATTGTCCGCACTATTAATATCGGGATATTCGTTTACTTGAATGGTTACCGCATTACTCACCGATTCACATACATCTGAAAAAACGTTTCTTCTGTAATAAGTTGTTTGAGCAAGGGCGGGAGGAGTGAAATTTTGATCGGTATTTACTCCTGTGGCATCAATCCAAGTAACATTGTCAGTACTTTCTTCCCAAAGGAAGGTATAAGTTCCATCACCTTGCGTGGGAACAGAACCAACTAATGCAGCAGGTATGCTGTTGTTACAAATATCCTGATCGGAAGAAATATTGTTATTATCAATTCCTGGAAGAATATTGAATGTGAGCGTGTTTGATGCGTCAATACAATGACCCGAAGTTACCTCCCGTTTGAAGGAAGTTGTTCCGAAAGACAAAGGATCGGAATAGATTAGGTTAGCTCCGGTTTGTCCCGCTAGCTCTATCCAGCCCGCACCTGTATCTATAAACCAGCTAAAGGCATAAGTACCGTCACCGCCTGCCAGGGTTGGAACGACGGTACCATTGATAGTATATTCAAGGGTCATTCCTGAGCAAAGAGTGGTTCCACCTGCATAAGAAATGGTATTGTTTGAAACCGATTGGGTAACACTTACGGGAATACCATCGGATTGAGTGGTTCCGCATTCGTTGGTAACGGCTACACTAACGACATAATCTTGGGTGGCATCTGGAAAAATAATGGTTGGAAAATCATCATTGGGATTGGTAATCGATGGTCCAGCAGGATCAACTGTCCAAAGATATCCGGAGATGGTTCCAAAGTTGGCGTCGTATGATACTTGGGAGACCGTGATGTCGACGGAACCTCCGCCGCAGAGATCAAAACCTGCATCAGGATCGATGGTGACTTGAGGGTCACCTTTGATGGTGAGATTAATAGGGTCTGAGTAATCATCAGCACAAACTGAATAGCCCGAGCGGGCTAAAGCTCTAAGTTGTATGGTATACTCACCAACCTGAGTGAAGTTAAATACAGGTTCTTCGCTGTATGCATTGGTTCCTTGATCATAGGTAAAACCTTGGTTTGGATTTACAATCCACTGATAATTAGGTTGCGAACAGTTAGGTGGCGTAAAAACACTATTATTAATTGGTGAAAAAATGGCATTGTCAAGACAAATACTATTCTCTGAAAGTGAAAAATCTGCTATTGGAACATCTTGAACGCATACTGTCCTGATCAGTTCATCAGCCCCACAGTTACCTGGGATACCTTCGCCTGTATGGGTTTTTAACCTTACTTCATAAGTACCAGAGCTTGGAAATGAAAATGTAGGGTTCTCTTCAGTACTTTCGTAGGTGCCATCATTATAAAAATCCCAATAGTAATTCGTCACATCAATTACTCCTGTAGCCCCATAAATAATACAACCGAGATTGGTATTACTAGTAAAAATTTTGTCTACTCCGACACATAAATATATTGGATCATAAGGGAATTCAGCCCGAAGAAAGTCTGAAGAAGACTTACGAGATATTTTAATGCCCCCAATATTATTATCAATACCTTGAGGAGTACAAGGATTCACAATTAAACTTTCTAGTGTGTATGAATTGTTTGGTTCGTCACAAGAAGATAGGGTATAGGTGTGGCTTATGATAAACCTACCATCTACTGTCGTATCAGGCATATTCTCCTGATAAAAGGTTGAGTCCTCACCATCTCCGAAATCAAAATAATATGAGGTAGTTGGGGGATTGGATGCAGCATCAGCACTTAAATAAAAATTAATCGTGTGGGGCAGACAACCTTCGAGTATACCTTGGTCATAAGTTAGACCACCAGCTGGTGTTGAGCCATTAAAAACCGGATACTCTCTAACATCCTGACATCCATTGTTCCCAACAACAGTAATTTCAAGAATAAATGTACCTTTGTCAAAATAAGTGTGTTGTAAGGTTCCTTCGAATGGGAATTCAGCAGGTGTAAAGTTTTCGATTAGTCCATCACCCCAATTAATGGTATAAGATGAGTTGGTAGCAGTAGTGGTGGATGAATTGGTTACTTCGCATATGAAAATAGCAAGTGGATCTGAATCACAGTAACTCCATCCAACAATAGGAGGATCGAGGCTGGCATGTGGCCTCTGGGTTACCCCCACAACTTCTGTAATTAAAGTATTACATCCACTGGCATCAATTATGGCTAGTTCAACAGTGAAGTCTTCACTAGCATTGCCATAGGAGGCAAATTGGTGTATAGGATTGGCTTCGGTAGAATTAGGGGTACCATCATTAAAAGTCCATTCATACTGATACGGTTCTATTCCTCCGCTCACTGTTGAAGTAAAAGTCACTGTTCCGCAGTTGGGAGATGAGGCTTCTGTATAGACAAAAGAAACTTGAGGATCTGAAACAATGATTTCAACACTACCGTTCATATCAATAGTGCATTCTGATGTCACAGCCTCAACAGTGTATATGCCTGCTGTTTGAAAGCCAGCCCATGTGCCAAACTCTAATGCTCCTCCCCATGGATTCCCTGTTTTCGATTCAACAAAAAAAACTCCATCTCGGTATAGGTTGTAGGTCACGAATCCTTGACTTTCGCTTAATCCAATAATTGGGCCTGTACTTTCTCCGGCACAATATACCCCGTTATCGGTAATGGTAACGATATATTCATTTACCTTCTTAATTTCAATAATAGGCGAATAATGGGTATTACCTTTTCTCAGTTCATATAGATTGTCTGGCCACGTTCCTGAAAAATCAAAAGATGAACTAACAGCCGTAACACTGGCAGATGAAGACAAACTCCATGTGTTTGGGCCTGACCAAAGTTCATAGGTTTGTCCTACCACAGCATTGTTCACAGACAAAGTTACACCATTTTGACCTTCGCAATATATTTCTGAACTCGCCACCAATGTGGGATCTTGTGCAAAGGTTGAAAAAACAAAAAACAGGTTGATTACACCAATAAATAAATACCTTGTAAGGTTTGTTGGTATAAATTTAGCGTACAGTTTTACCATAAAACGGGTTGTAATGCACAACAAATAATACTAGAAATCCTGTACCAGCAGAAAACTCTTTTGATTATGATCTCAGATATTACTTGGTTATGCGATTAATATTTAAGTAAATAGATTAAAATACTAACCTACGATCAAAAATAATCAGGAATATAAAATTATTTTACAGAACTAAGGTTAACAAATTAATGCGGAAAATTAGTAAAAATTTGTGAATTGCCAGATGATCGTAGACTTTTTATTATTTCCATGGTTTTGCCAGGCTTCTACTTCTGATTTTATATCCTGCGTCGTAGCTATATGACGATTTAAACACTGTCCGTTAAGCACCTGCAATTCAATCTCCTCCATACTTAACCAGCTACCATGCTTTGGAGTAAAAATAAATTCAGACCTGTCCCACAGCCTTTTGGCTTCTTCTGGTTCAAATGTTTCATAAAAAGCTGATGCATTGTGCGTTTTGAAGTTGTACATAACCAGTCGAATCTTTTTTGGTTCCGGGCACATTTCGTCAGCTATTCGCTTCATAAATTTGACTCAGTCCTTTTTTGTTATATGTTCTGTAATTTCAACCAACCTTTTATTGAAAAATTACATCTTGCCGTTATAAAACAATCTAACCAATTAAATAAAACTGATTTTGAGAGAGTCGGAAATCGAGATAAAAGTAAACATTCATTTAACCTTGAATTTATTGACGGGATAGTTAGTGCCTCTAAGAAAACCTTCATTTAACTAACAGCCAGCAACATACTGTTAATAACTTTCTTGAATCTTTTTGAGAAAATGTTTTAATGATTAGTGTAATTTTCTGATATTTACATCATTAACTAGTTTATGGCGGGTTATTCTCGTCATAAGTCAAAAAAGATTCATTGATGAGAAAAAGATTCGAGCAACAAATTTCACTTGGACAGATTCTAATTAAAGATGTGCAAATAAGGCTAAAGAGCCGCGATGCCATTTACGAATTGATGGCCGCATTACAAAAAATATTTCTCACCCCCACCTACAACGAGCAGATATTTGAAATACTGGAATCAAAACTTAATACAGGCAAAAAGCAAACTGGGCGTCCCGGCATGGACTTGTGGCACATATTTGTGCTTGCATAGTTGCGCCTTTGTATGAATGCCAGTTATGACCGGCTATGCCACATGGCCAATAATGACAGGATTGTGCGTAAAATAATAGGGGTATAAAAAGAATCTGGTTATGGGTATAAAAAGTTTGATTATCAAAACATTTACGACAACCTTACCTGGCTTGATGACCAAGCAGTACGTCAACTCAATGAAGTTATTGTTGGTTTTGGGCACGAAGTGTTTAAAAAAAAAGAGGCGGCAGCATTGCGCTTAAAAACAGATAGTTTTGTAGTTGAGAGCAATGTACATTTCCCCACTGACTATAATTTATTATGGGACAGTTCACGCAAATGTCTTGATATGGTAGTCAAATTTCTTGACAAATACCAGTACATTCAAGGATGGCGTAAAATAGGCAACTGGCGTAGTGAACTCAAAGGGTTGATGCGCGAATTTGGCAAAGTGAACAGTTCCGGGGGGAAGAACAAGGAGCATCGGGTAAAAAATGCAGCCATAGCTTATCTTACAAAAACGAGAACACTCTTCGACAAACTTGAAAGTGAAGTGCCAAAGTTGCCCATGAACGACACAAAAGACCTATCAGTGCACTTAGTGCTGGAGGAGTTTATGTCCCTGATGAAGAAACACATGGATCTTCTGGAACGCAGGGTGTTAAATGGAGAACAGATACCTCACCACGAGAAACTTTTTTCAGTTTTCGAGCACTACACCGAGTGGGTGAATAAAGGCAAGTTGTCACCTAATGTTGAATTGGGCAAAAAACTGGGGATAACCACAGATCAATATCACCTTATCTTGGATTACCAGATTATGGATCACGAACAAGACAGGGATGTTATATTAGACTTGGCTGACAGGTTGTTAAGAAAATGGGTTATCGATTCCTGGCGTTTTGACAAAGGATTTTGGAACAAAGACAACAAAGCAATCTTGTCGTTAGAAATACCACACGTTATCATGCCAAAGCTTGGCAAACGAAGCCAGCAAGAACACGCCACAGGGTTCAAGAGGCTAAAAAACAAGCATAGTGCCATCGAATCAAACATAAACGAATTGGAACATAGAGGATTAGACAAGTGCCCTGATCGGGGCTACCACCATTACAAAACCTATATTGGACTGGGTGTTTGCGCCTACAACCTAAAAAAAATTGGAAGGGTCATACTTGAGGCTCAAAGGGCAGAGCTAAAAGCAAAGCCCGCATTGCTAAAAGCGGCTTAATAATCATATAGTTATATCGAATTGACATGGTCATAGTGGGAAAACTATTTCTTGATCCGTCCAAAAAAACATAATATGTTGCATATCAATCTAATGTCAATATATATTTTTAAAATTTAGTCCAAGAAACTACTAAACTAGACCAAAAAACTTTGCGCCAAAATATTTTTTTGCATAATTTAAAGTCCCGAAATTGAATTTGGCGCGTTTTCTTAGTGGCACTAAATATGTAGAATAATATTTGTCTGATCAAAATATGATATTTATATATAGCATAATAATCTATGAATGTTTAATATATATTTGAAACCAAGAAAATTTCATTTGGTTCAGACCTCCAAGAC
>PCUL01000343.1:0-5020 GCA_002771745.1 Bacteroidetes bacterium CG18_big_fil_WC_8_21_14_2_50_41_14 | reverse complement strand
AGTTTTAAATTTGTGAGAGGGAAACAGGTTTCTGTTTGGTTTAAAAAATCAATAAATAGTAACAATCAATAATTTTTTTATCTTTGGGATTGAGAATCGAAATACAGAAACCAGTAAAAATGATCGAGAAAGAACCTTTTCAATAGATAGTTTTGAATAGAAGCATTCGAAAATGATTCTTCATACAAAACACCATGAAAATTAATCCATAAAATTACAACCAAAACAAAAATACACTTATGAAACAAACACTTATCCTGTTTTTATTCCTGTGCTTTATTAATCTGAATGCACAAACTGAAAAAAAGTACCTTGTCCTGTCTGATTTTGGTTACAATTACATCCATAAAGATGCTACGGATTTGTATTATAGTGGTCAATCATCAATATATGGAGAAATTACACGCGAGGTAACTCTTAATTTAAGTATTGCAAGGAAATTTAAATCCAATTTTTATTATGGCATTGGGTTCAGGTATCACAATAGTAAAAAGGTTTCTAATCCAGATGGGGACATTCCAAAAAACAGCAACAATACTGGTTATGCCAGCTACATCATCACTTATCAGGCTACCACTATAGATAAAAGTAGTAGTCCATATTTATTTGTTGAGTATTTTACACATCTGACCAACTGGCTGACCTTTTCCATCGATTTATATTCCAAATATAATTTTACCAATGTGGTTACAAATCAGAAGCTTCAGAAGGTCAATACCACCCTATTCGATTCTATATCTCCAGGTCATGGTGATGTTGGTGGCTTTCTGATAATTGACCATGCTAATTCCGAAAAAAAAATACAATCCTTACACATTGGACTACAACCCAGCTTCAGATTCGCTGTATTTAAAAATATGGGCATCAGCTTTTCCTTTGGGCAAATCGAATACAATACTAAAATAAAAGATTCCCGACGCACCGATACCGACCAGATGACAAAATCATTTAGCATGGGATTCAGCCCAGCAAACTGGTTACTTGGGTTTTATATCAGATTATAGAATGAAGAAATCCGCCGAAAGCTCATAGACTTCAAAAATCGAGAAAAATGAGAACCATTCACAATACAATGATGAAAAAAAAGTTTGCCTACTTTAATTTGCAAAGAAATAACCGAAAAACTACTTTGCTAAATATTTCACTCTGAACGCAGACAGGGTTGATGGTATAGTCGACTATCCATGATTGTGTTCAATAATCACTTTTTGTTCCAACTGCGAAAATCCTGGCAATGACAGAATATGGATAAAAAGGATGGTGAATAATTTTTTCATGATTCTTCAATTTATTTGTTTTAGTCTCCGAAATGCTGAATTCCTTACAAGGATTGAAATTTTACAGATATTCGCGTCTAAATATTTTTTTATACGTTAATCTAAATACACCTACATTCGCCTCACTAAATTGCTACTACAATGACTATAAAAACTGGTGTAGGATATATTGAAATGACCCATTCCCGCAACGCAGGCATCGCTGCATCAAAAATAGCGCTCGAGAACGGCAAACTGGAAAAAGCCGATTTTGCACTCATCTTTTGCAGCGGAAAACACAATCCCCACGAATTCCTCGCAGGTGTGAACTCCATTCTGGGTGATGTACCAAAAATCGGAGGAATTGCCATGGGGATTATTACCAATAAATTCCACGGGTATGAAGGGTTTGAGGCAGGTGTTACTGTTTTTTCGTCTGATACAGTAACCTTTAAAATCTTTGCCCAAGGGGAGCTCAACCTGGGTGAAGCAAAAGCAGGTGCCGAATTGGGCAAAAAAATATCCGACAAGCTGACACAGGAAGATCAGGCTTTGTTGTTTTTTTACGATTCAAGTAAACAACAGAATCCTCCATTGATGAACTTTGCTACCCTGCTCATTCAAGGTCTGGAATCTTTTCTTCCCAAGAGGTTAACTTGTGCGGGAGGTGGTTTACTCGGAGATATGCAACTGAGCCCGTGTTATCAATTCTACAACAATGAGGTGTTAACACAACACGTGGTGGCAGTGCTAATTGGAGGAAAAATAAAAATGCACACCACCATCATGCATGGATGTCGGCCGGCAAGCCCCTACCTGACCATCACAAAATCCTCCGGACCGATTGTTTTGGAAATAAACAACAGGCCGGCGCTGGATGTGATAGATGAACTCCTAGGAAAGGAACATACCATTTCATGGAAAGAGTTTGCTTTCTTTATTACACTGGGCTTAAATAAAGGGGATAAATTCGGTGAGTATGATGAGAAACTCTACACCAACCGACTGACACTGGCCATAGATGAAGAATTAAAAGCCTTGATTATGTTTGAACCCGATCTTAAACAAGGAGATGAAGTACAACTGATGAGAAGGAGTGTAGATTTGAAATATATCAAGTCGAATTTTGATGAACTGAAGATAAAATCCGGAAATTCAAAACCCCATTTCTATTTCTACATCAACTGTGCCGGCAGGGCAAAACCCTATTCAGGAGGCGAATATGAAGATGCGGAAGAAGTGCAAAAAGCCACTGCCGAACTAGCGCCCCTTATGGGTTTTTACTCGGGGGTGGAAGTGGGTCAGGTGGGTGAATCGTTGCAACCGCTCGACTGGTCGGGGGTACTATGTATGTTTTCTGAGTAAAGATATGAAAACTGATGATAACGATGAGGTGGTGATTAATTTCCGAAAAGAAATTGACTATTACAAAAAGATGGTGGTTGAACTTACCGGGAACACCATCAAGTTACAGTACCAAATGGCTGAAATGACCAATGAGATCGAACAAATGCGAAAGGGTTTCAGCCTTATCACGGGATTGAAAACTGCTATTGCACGCCCGGGTGACATCTCGTTTCTGTACAACTATTTTATGGAAATGATCCTCATTCTCCTGAACATGGATTATGCCATGGTTCTACTTCCGGAAAGAAATGAGTCGGAATCATTTCGTCCGTCATTTATTAAAGGATACTCCGAAACCGACACGCATGAACTACAAAACAGAAATGTATGTCCAGATAGTGAATTACTAAACTCCAGGATTTCACTTCTTGTTAACAGGCAAAGCAGTCCAACGCCATTTATTGAGGATTTAAAAATCCTGCTAATGATGCCCTTTTATATCATGACACCGATTGTGTTCCATGAACAAACTTGCGCCTTCATTGTTGCTGGAAAAAGGCGGGAGATGGTTCCAACAGGCGCCTCCAGGTTATTGGCACATGATGTACATGCCATGGAGGCCATCGCGGGGGTGATTGCTGCATTTATGATGCAATACGAATATCTTGAACTGATAGAAAAAGAGAGAGCCCGGATTTCCAAAGAACTTCACGATGATATTGGAGCCGAACTCACCAGAATCACAGTTCTTACCCAACTACTTCAAAACCAGGCTGGCATTGACATTAAACAACAGGAAAAACTAAAGAAAATTTTGGAGGCAGGCAAAAAAGTGTTCGGAAGCATCGGGGAAATCATCTGGACCATGAACAGGAGCAACGACAGTCTGGAAAGTCTTTTAGCCTATATCAGGAGATTTGTTGGCGAATACCTCGAAATGAATGACATAGATATCCAGATTGACTTTCCTGATGAAATTCCAATATTTGTTATTCATGATGAAAACCGTCGAAATATTTTTTTGGTGGTCAAGGAAGCCATTCACAATATAACTAAATATTCGCAAGCCACCAAGGTAAAAATCTCACTGATTATTGAGGAAAATACTGTCGATATGGCCATTCACGACAATGGAATCGGATTTAAAATAGAAGAAAAACAAGGTTGGGGCAATGGCCTGCACAACATGAACCAACGAATGCAGGATATTGGCGGTACATTTACCATCTGTTCCAGTGCCCAACTGGGTACGCAAGTTAACTTCCGTTTCCGCCTGGCTTAAAAAAGTACCACTTTAGTAGTATTGCACAGTTTTTAATTAACATTACATTTGATGCATGATTGAAATAGCTATAGTTGAAGACATTGACGATATCAGGGAAAGCCTAAAGGCCTATATTCATTCCACAGAAGGCATTGAATGTATGGCGACCTTTGCCGATGCCGAATCGGCCATTGAATTCCTTACCAAACATCCGGTAGATGTTGTTTTAATGGATATTCAACTCCCCGGAATGAACGGTATCGAATGCATTAAAAAACTAAAAACCGTTCATCCCAAAATGATGTATATCATGAGTACCATTTTTCAAGATGACAAATCGGTTTTCAATGCCCTCAAGGCTGGTGCCACGGGTTATTTGCTGAAGAACGATAACCCCGCGAAGATTATTTCAGCCATCTGGGAAGTGCATTCCGGAGGTTCGCCCATGACCCCGCAGATTGCCCGACGGGTTATCGAATCGTTTAATCTGCCTGCTGTTAACGAAGTGAGCCTTCTACTTACAAAAAGGGAAACCGAACTACTTGGCTATCTGGCCAAAGGATTTAGGTACAAAGAAATTGCGGATAAACTGTTTATCAGTACCGAAACAGTCCGCAAACACATCAATAACATTTACCAGAAACTACATGTTCAATCGCGTATGGATGCGGTAAACAAAGTCTTTGGTAACCGCGATTAAAAAACCCACTACTTCTACAAGCCCCATTTAGTGAGGTAAATTTACCCCGCCGCTGGTGGCATGCCACTAAACAGCTACTGTTTGCAGTAATATTACACTAAAGTGGTATTGCGGTACCTAATAAGCAGGGTTATATTTGCCTTACAAATTCTTAATCACAAAACTTAATATCATGAAAAAAACAGTTACTTTTATTATCCTGCTGCTACTCGTGACCAACTTGTTTTCACAGCCCATCCTGATGAGCGATAGTTTACTTACAGGACGAAGCTTTAACTTGTTCTCATTGAACAATGTTAACATCTCAAACATCACCATAACCGGTGAAAACGTACTATGGGATTTAAGTAGCACAACCGCCACATTAGCCGGGACAGCCGAATTTCTCGATATGGCAGATACGCCCTATGAGTCAGAGTATCCTGAAGCTAACTTTGCCATGAAATTTACCCA
>PCUL01000426.1:71240-121296 GCA_002771745.1 Bacteroidetes bacterium CG18_big_fil_WC_8_21_14_2_50_41_14 | reverse complement strand
ATGAGTGTAACTCTGTCCCATTCCAAATCGTGACTGTAATGTTTTCTTAAAGATTTTTAAAATATCCAGGCTTCCTATCACCACTTTTTTTCTTCACTCATTCTCCACACCTCCATTTTGAGTAACTTTGGGCCTCATAACTGAAGAACCATTTTGCTCCACATTGAAAATCTACATATCGCATTTAAAAACAGAACGGAAGAAACCACTGCCGTCAGCGGCATTGATTTGACCCTAAAAAAAGGTGAATCCATTGGACTGGTAGGTGAATCTGGTTCCGGCAAGTCGCTCACGGCACTGGCCATCATGGGATTGCTCCCGAAACAAGCACTGCTTCGCGCGGGGAAAATTGTTTTCAACAACACCAATTTGCTGGCATTGTCGTCAAAAGAAATGAACCTGTTGCGTGGTCAACAAATTGCCATGATTTTCCAGGAGCCCATGACTTCCCTCAACCCGGTGATGCGCTGCGGCAAACAGGTGGCCGAAAGTATTCTCCGTCATCAAAAAGTATCGTCCAAAGAGGCCAAAGCACAGGTTATTTCTCTTTTTAAACAGGTGAACCTTCCCAGGCCTGAGCAGATAATCCGTGCTTATCCCCATGAACTTTCGGGTGGACAAAAACAGCGCGTGATGATTGCCATGGCCATCGCCAACAACCCTTCGTTGCTAATCGCCGACGAACCTACCACAGCATTGGATGTAACAGTGCAAAAGGAGATTCTTGAACTCCTCGACCACCTGCGTAAAACTAAAGGGATGAGCCTGGTGTTCATCAGCCACGATCTGGGTGTGGTATCTAGGGTAGCCGACCGTGTAGCAGTGATGTACAAGGGAAGCATAGTGGAACAAGGTCTTTGCTCCGACGTTTTTACCCATCCGCAACATCCCTATACAAAAGGACTTCTGGCTTGCCGCCCTCCCCTGGATTCCAGGCCCGAACACCTTCCGGTTATAGAAGATTTTTTGAATGGAACCACCGAGCTGAAATCCACCAAAGAAATACTGACCAGAAATCCGGTCGATTATCAGTTAAAAGGATTGAAACCTGCGTTGGATGTAACTAATCTCACCAAAAGCTATCCCGTGGAACGCAATTTACTGGGAAAGGTTACCCGTGAAATTAAAGCGGTTGATGAGGTTTCTTTTCAGGTTTATCCTGGAGAAACGTTGGGTTTGGTGGGCGAATCAGGGTGCGGTAAATCAACGCTCGGACGAGCCATTCTGCAACTCATTCAACCCGATGAAGGCTCTATTTTATTTGAAGGCAACGACCTGATGCACATTTCGCGTCAGGCGCTTAAAGCCACCCGCCGAAACCTGAATATTGTATTTCAGGATCCTTATTCATCGCTCAATCCGCGGATGAGCATTGGCGAAGCCATTATGGAACCCATGAAGGTACACATGTTATTCAAAAACAGAAAAGAACGGTTGACCAAAGCTGCTGAGTTGCTGGAACGTGTTGGGTTAACGGCTCAACAGATGAACCGCTATCCGCATGAGTTCTCCGGCGGACAGCGGCAACGCATCGTCATCGCCCGGGCACTGGCGCTTAACCCACGTTTTATTATCTGCGATGAAGCCGTTTCGGCACTGGATGTCTCGGTTCAGGCAAAAGTGTTAAATTTGCTGAATGAACTAAAACGAGAATTTGGATTTACTTATATATTTATTTCACACGACCTGTCGGTGGTAAAATACATGTCCGACAGAATTATGGTGATGAAGGAAGGGAAAATAATTGAAATCGGAAATGCAGATGAAATTTATTATCATCCCCAATCGGAATACACCAGCAAACTGATTTCATCTCTTCCTTCACTAGCCTCAACAATTTAATAACCAATCAAATGTCAAAAAAATCAAACTATCCAAAAAATGCCATGGCAGGGGTAGTACTCAGCATCTTTGCAGAGAACCCTTTTAAAAAATATAACTACAAACAAATTGGCCACCTGATCGGAATTACCGACAAGGCCGGACGTAGCAATCTCCTGAATTTATTGGACGAATTAACCGCCAACAAGGACTTGCTGGTGGTGAAAACCGGCAAATACATGCTTAACCCCGAGAGGTTACAGGCGTTGGCCAACAAGAAAAAATATGTCACAGGAACAGTTGACATGAAGAATACGGGCAAAGCCTATATTATTTCGGAGGAAGGAGGCGATGACATTTTCGTTGCCTCAAGCAACGTTGGCCATGCCCTGCATGGTGATTTAGTCAAGGTGTTCCTCTTTCCAAAAAGAAAAGACCACAAGACCGAAGGTCAGATTACAGAGGTGATCGAGAGACGTAAAGACACCTATGTGGGTATTCTTGAAACCAACAAAAACTTTGGCTTCGTCATTGCCGACAGCCAAAATATGCCTTACGATATTTTTATTCAACCCGATAACCTGAAGAACGCTAAAAATGGAGAAAAGGTGATTGTAAAAATCATCGAATGGCCCGAGCATGCCAATAACCCGTTTGGTGAAATCACCGAAGTATTGGGAATGCCTGGGAATAACGATGTGGAGATGAAGTCCATTCTCGCCGATAACGACTTTCCTCTTTCCTTTTCCAGGGAGGTGGAGCTGGCCGCCGAGAAATTGGATGCCGGCATAAGCAAAGAAGAAATAGCGCTTCGGAAAGATTTCAGGAAGACCTTTACCATGACTATTGACCCCTACGATGCCAAAGACTTTGATGACGCCATCTCCATTAAAAAGCTGGACGACAATTCGTGGGAAGTGGGAATACACATTGCCGATGTGAGTCATTTTGTGCGTCAGGGAACCTCTCTCGACAAGGAGGCTTTTGAACGGGGTACTTCCATTTACCTGGTCGACCGGGTGATTCCCATGTTGCCCGAGAAACTATCGAACAATGTCTGTTCGCTGCGCCCCGATGAAGACAAGCTCACTTTTTCGGCGGTGTTTTCGATGAACCAAAAAGCAGAGGTAACCCATCGTTGGTTTGGAAAGACCATCATCCATTCCGACAGGCGATTTACTTATGAAGAAGCCCAGGAGATTATCGAAACAGGAAAGGGGGAATACAATACCGAAATCCAGGTGCTGCATGCGTTGGCGTTGCAACTGCGCAAAAAACGGTTTAACAGCGGTGCCATCAATTTCAATTCGGAAGAAATTAAATTTAAACTGGATGACAAAGGAAAACCCATCGAAACCTATATCAAGGAGCAAAAGGAATCGAACCACCTGGTAGAGGAGTTTATGTTGCTGGCGAATAAGCACGTGGCCGAATACATCGGGAAACCGGAACCCGGCAAAAAAAACAAGACGTTTGTTTACCGGATTCACGATGAACCAAACCCTGAAAAGCTAAATACCTTTGTTCAATTTCTTAAAAAATTGGGTTATTCGCTCAACGTGAATTCCAGAGAAGCACTGGCATCCTCCTACAATTCTTTATTTGAAAAGATTCACGGGAAAGGGGAGGAAAGCATGATCGAAACCATTGCCGTTCGCACGATGGCAAAAGCCGAATATTCTACCGACAACATCGGGCATTATGGTCTGGCGTTTCCTTTCTATTCACATTTTACTTCGCCCATACGGCGATATCCCGATTTAATGGTTCACCGCCTGCTCGAAATATATTTACATGGTGGATCATCGGCCAACAAGGAGGTTTATGAGGAGATGTGCAAACATTCATCTGATATGGAACGTAAAGCCGTGCAGGCCGAGCGCGATTCTATTAAGTATAAACAAGTGGAATTTCTACTCGACAAACAAGGAAAGGTGTTTGAGGGAAAGATTTCGGGTGTGAGCAAATGGGGAATTTTCGTTGAACTGACAATATCGAGAAGTGAGGGTCTGATTCGTTTTGCCGATTTTGATGATGATTACTACTATCTGGACGAAGACAATTACCGGATTATCGGCCGTAACAGCAACAAAATATACCGTTTAGGCGATCAGGTAAACGTGCTGGTTAAGAATGTGGATTTGGAACACCGAAAGCTGGATTTCAAGTTAGTTGAATAAAAAAAAAAAGCCTTCATCATCGATGAAGGCTTTTTTTTATCGCGTTTTTTATCTCTTTTCTTTTTTCCCTTTGCGGGTTGAGTAGTTAATTTTTAATGCACCTGCTTTACGCAGTTCCTGTTTAACATCCGAAACAATACCCATTTTTGTTAATCCGTCCACCTTAAGTGAGGTGGTGATGAATTTCTTGTCAGCCTCATCGCGATCCTCCCGCTCTTTGGCTACAAATTCCTGAATATTATCGATTGTTGCAAAGGTATCGTTCAACTGAATACGTGAGTTGGTTCCATAAAGGGCAGATTTCACAGGGGGTCCGATGTAAATATAGCTCACCAACGATTTCTTCTCGAGTTTTTGAATTTCGGTAGCCTGAGGTAATTTTGTCTTCACCTTCAGTGTAACTTCGCGCATGACGGTAGTTACCATGAAGAAGAACAGCAACATGAAAATGATGTCGGGCAACGAAGACGTGTTAATGCCAGGTGACCCTTTACTTTTACTGGATTTAAATCTTGACATATTATTTTCCTCCTATATCTTCAGGTTCTGCTTCCGAAATGGCTACAGGTACTGCGGCATTTACCGCGTCTATTTTATCATTGTCGATTAGTGCACTATACTTCTGCCCATACATTTCCATGGAGAACCTGTCTTTCAACTCATTAAAACCAGCCGCCAACTCATTCTGGACTTGAATATACATGTCATACGAGGTTCCCCTGTCATTTTTCAATGACACGATACCCTTTGAAACAGTGATATCCATGTTCAATTGATCAATGTGTTTGGTTGTAACTTCAGGATATTCGTCATTGCCCGGATGTGGTGTAATAAAGTCAATTACCTTATATTTTAGTTGACTGATGTCTCCCGGTTTTCCATCAACGAGCAACCTGTCCTGGCTATTGACTAATATTTTCAATACATTTCGATCTTTAACATCTATATCTTCCTCATTGTTTTCAACTGGTGGCGGCAACTTCCTGGTGATCCCCGTGTCGACGTCCATGGTGGTGGTCACAAGGAAGAAGATCAGCAGGAGGAAGGCGATGTCTGCCATCGATCCGGCGTTTATTTCAGGGGATGCTTTTCTGGCCATAATGCGATTATTTAAACAATTTTACCATGGATGCGTAGATAATTGAAAGCACTGTGATACCAAAGGTGATGTAGGTGGTATAGAGTCCCATACCTACATAAGTGGAGACTTCAGCGGTGGTTTTCAATTTTTCCAGTTCATATTCAGAAAACTCATTATCGGCAAGGGCATAACCTATTATAATAACAACGGCAAAAGCGGCAATACTCAAAAGTATGGCTTTCCCGGATTTGGGATTGAGGATAATGTTATAAATAGGTGAGAGTATTGTGATGAGCACAATAATACCCAACAATATAGCCGACCAGTAAAAGATTTCATTCATATAAGGGTTATTCAGATCGCCCATCATCATGTCGAGAGTTCTGTTGAAATCAAACAGGCCATAGAAAGCCAAGCCCGAAACCACAGACAACGCCAGCAGAACGATCAAAATCACTTTTGTTATTGAGTGAATACTATCTTTCATGATCTTTATTTTTTAATGTGTTGCGACAGGATATCAATAAAGGCAATGGAGCTGTCTTCCATATCGTTGACGAGGCTTTCAATTTTGGAAACAATGTAATTGTAAAAAATTTGAAGAATGATGGCTACGATCAAACCGAAAACGGTAGTCAACAATGCCACTTTAATACCGTCAGCAACTACCGTTGGAGAGATATCTCCGGCAGCAGCAATAGCATCGAAAGCCTGAATCATCCCGATTACAGTTCCCATAAACCCGAGCATAGGAGCCAGGGCAATGAAAAGTGAAATCCAACTAACGCCGGCCTCGAGGCGTCCGGTCACTACGCTTCCGTATGATACAACGGCTTTTTCAACTTCGCCCAGGCCATCATCGAAACGGTTGAGCCCTTCGCTAAAGATACTGGCAACAGGCCCGCGTGTGTCGTGAAGAACTTCTTTTGCTTTTTCGATGCCACCTTTATCCAGTGCTGCCTCAATGTTTTTGAGGAGTTTGCCTGTGTTAATGGAAGCCATGCTGAGGTAGATGATACGCTCGATGCTGATGGCCAAACCAAAAATAAGGGCAAGCAAAACAATTCCCATAAAACCGGGGCCACCTTCAATAAACTTTTCTTTCAACACCTGGTGAAATGATTTCTGAACTTCAGGCTCAGCAACTGTTGCAACAGCCTGCACTATTTCTTCAGAAGGTGTAACAGAATCACCAGCAGCGGCTGCTTCAACCGGAGTAGCGTCCTCCGTGTTGGTGGCCTGTGCATAACTGTAGTTTGATAAACCCGAGGTTATCAAAACAACGATGGTAAGAAACGCGATTAATTTTCTCATGTTTGTAAAAATTGATGATCAGTTTTAGTTAACTTTTACGATTGGACAAAGTTAAAAATTTATTTTAGTTTAATACAATTTATTTTTCTACTTCATTGCGGAGAAAGCGGGATTCGAACCCGCGATACCCTTTTGGGGTATACCCGCTTTCCAGGCGAGCCTCTTCAGCCACTCGAGCACCTCTCCAATTTCTTTTATTAAAAAAAGAACGGCAAATGTAAATAAATATTACTCACTAATACTCATAACACATAAACGTTAATGATTTAGAAACATTTCAATTAAATAATAACCGCCAAAACAACTTTTCTTACTCTAAATCAACATGATTAAGCAGAAGGTTTTTTTTGTTGCAGCCGGCTAAAGCCAGGCTGCAAGGAATGAAATTTATTGTGTTTTATTCATCTACAAGGAATGTATTTATTGGACATCCATTGCAGTCGGATTTATCCGACTGCAAGCCAATCAGTTTTATTTCTTAATTTCCAGGTATTTATTACTATTGGGATATCCTATTTTAAATATTATCGCGTTTGATTAGCTACATTTTGAGTGACCGCAAGATTTACAAATTAAGCAGCCATCTTCATAAATTACTGAATTCTCGCCACAGGCTCCACAACGTGTATCAACAGCGTTGGTGCCATCCGGTATATACCGTTTTAATGACCTGACTACCCCATTTCTCCAGGTATTGATGTTGTCATCAGGGAAATTCAGGTTCGAAATCAAGTTGATAACATAATGCAAGGGCATGCCGTGGCGTAGTACTCCGGAAATTAATTTGGCGTAATTCCAAAATTCCTGTTCAAAACTTCGCGACAAAGCGGGAACGGTAATTTTATAACCCTGACGGTCTTCAAACTGAAAATCGTAGCGGGTGCGTTCTCCCTTGTTTTTTATTTTAACCACCCACCCTGATTCAACGTAAGGAGGCAGGTAAAAATCTTCTGCTTTCCCTGTAAACACTTCATAGGGTTTGCCGTTGATTTTTCCGATGACAGCCATCCACTTTTCATAATTGTTCTGGAACCGGATCACATCTGCTTCCAGGGTCTTTGGTCGTGAGGGTGCTTTGGTTTCGTTAAAGTCGTCTTTCGAAAGGTCGTTTTTCTTTTCGTTACTGACCAATACGCCCGAACGCGACCCCTCACGGTAGATGGTCATCCCCTTGCAACCACTTTCCCATGCTTTCATATAGATTTCGCTCACCAGTTCTTCGGTTGCTGATTCTGGTACATTTACCGTAACGCTGATGCTGTGGTCGACCCATTTTTGAATTTCGCCTTGCATGGTCACTTTGCTTACCCAGTTGATATCGGCCGAGGAGGATTGATAATAAGGTGATTTTGCAATAATTTTATTTAGGTCTTCATCGTTCATGTGTTTCACTTCATCCACATCATATTCGTTTATATGAAGCCAGGTTTCAAATTTGGGATGAAACACCAGGTACTCTTCCCAGGCGTCTCCCACCTCATCAACAAAATTGACCAGTACATTTCTGTCGTTGGGGTTAACTTTGCGTCTGCGTTTATACGAAACCATAAAAACAGGTTCGATGCCGGAGGTTGTTTGGGTACAGATACTGATACTTCCGGTGGGGGCGATGGTCAATGATGCAATATTCCGGCGACCAACTCTGGTCATCTTTTCGTATACTTTGGGAGCGTTTTCTTTGATACGTGCAATAAATGGGTTGTTTTTTTCAAGTTCGGTGCTATACAAGGGAAACGATCCGCGTTGTTCAGCCAATTCAACTGACGAACGGTATACTTCGATGGCCAGTAATTTATGTACTTCGGTTGAAAAAGTGATGCCATCTTCCGATCCATATCGCAAGCCAAGAGCCGCCAGCATATCGCCTTCGGCAGTAATGCCTATACCGGTACGCCTGCCCTGAATTGATTTTTCACGAATTTTCTCCCATAACCGCTTTTCAACCTGTTTTACTTCATCTGTTTCCGGATCGGCCATAATTTTACCCAGGATAGCATCTACCTTTTCTATTTCAAGGTCGATAATGTCATCCATCATTCTTTGGGCAATGTGGGTATGTTTGGTAAAAAGATCACCATTAAAATAGGCTTCTGGTGTAAACGGGTTTTCCACATAACTATAGAGATTGATTGCCAGCAATCGGCAGCTGTCGTAAGGGCAAAGTGGAATTTCGCCGCACGGGTTGGTGGAAACGGTTTTAAAACCACTATCGGCATAGCAATCGGGAATCGACTCTTTGATGATGGTGTCCCAGAACAGCACACCGGGTTCGGCCGAAGCCCACGCATTGTGTATGATTTTATTCCACAAATCTTTCGGATCAATTTCTTTTTGAACCCATGGATTTTTACTATTTATCGGGAATTGCTGTATGTAGGATGTGTCATCTTTTAAAGCACGCATAAACTCATCGTCCACTTTTACTGAAACATTGGCTCCGGTTACTTTGCCCTGTTCAAGCTTGGCATCGATAAAATGTTTGGCATCAGGATGTTTGATGCCAATGCTTAGCATCAGGGCACCACGGCGACCATCCTGCGCCACTTCGCGTGTTGAGTTGGAATACCGTTCCATAAAGGGGACAACACCTGTGGAAGTAAGGGCCGTATTTTTAACCGGGCTTCCGGCAGGGCGGATGTGGGTGAGATCGTGGCCCACACCACCTCTGCGTTTCATTAGCTGGACCTGCTCCTGGTCGATTTTAAGAATTCCACCATAACTATCGGAGGCACCATCGTTACCAATAACGAAGCAATTGGATAAAGATGATATTTGCTCTTCGTTACCAATTCCTGCCATAGGGCTTCCTGCCGGAATGATGTATTTAAACCGGTCGAGTACCTCAAAAATTTCGGTTTCGGTAAGCGGGTTTTTGTACTTCTTCTCGATGCGTTCAATTTCTTTGGCCAGTCTGTGGTGCATATCGGCAGGAGTGAGTTCATATAAATGACCTTTGCTGTCTTTTAGCGCGTATTTATTAATCCAAACATTGGCCGCCAGGGCATCACCATCAAAGTAGGCCACACTTGCTTCAAAAGCCTCTTCATGCGTATAAGGATGTCTTAGCTCGGCCGGGGATTCATGTTTCATTGCAGGTTTTTTAATCATGTCTTCAGCGGCCTGAGGGTCAGGTGCTGGTAAATTTTCCGGAGTTTCTTCTGATATTTCCAATTTCCCTCTTTCTTCTAAAACCCGATCATAAAAACTTTTTTCTTTCTTGTGCTCTACATCCTGCCCTACCGGATCGCTGTTGATTTTTTCGTCAAAATTTAAGTACAAATTGTTCTCCATAGTAATGGTCTGGTTGATTGATGATGTTTAAACAAATGCTTGTAAGTCAGCTTTTTTATAAAAAAATGAGCGTGACTTTTAAGTGAGGCAATATACAACACAAATCCTCAAACGCCCTCGATTATTTATTCACAGGGCATGTTGATAAAAAATAATCCCCGGAAAATTAGCTGATTATCTATCCTTTTAAAAAAAAAAAATATTTTTTGGATTTTTGGCACAGTTTTATTTTGAAATGGTTTTACTTACTAAAAAACATCTTAACAGCGATAACCAACAGGATTGCCGCGAAAACTTTCCGGAGGATGACCTCGGGAATGCCGAGTGCGAATTTTGAACCAAAATAGCCACCGATAAAAAATGCGCCGGCAATAATCATGGCATATCTTAAATCGAGGGCCCCGGCCTTGTAATAATTCCATGCGGCCAGCAATCCAATGGGTGGTAACATGATGGCCAGGCTGGTACCTTGCGCGCTGTATTGATCCATTCCTAAAATTAAAACCAGGGCAGGTATCATAATGATCGCCCCACCTATCCCGATTAATCCGCTAAATATACCTGCCAGTAAACCAATTAATATCAGGATGATTACAATTGAAAGAGTCATTTTCATTAGTGTGTCATGTGTGTTATTAAAAATCGAGACTAAGCGAAAGATAATAAACGGGACGGGTAACTTGATAATCGTCCACACCCCAGGATACATCTCCCCGCACAAAATAGCCAAAAACGGTGGTTCTGGCTCCCAGACCAAATCCGGCAACGATGGGTTCCTTTTGTACTTCAACCGAAATGTGCATCGGACCACTATCTATATAATTGGTGTACAAGGCATTTTGGCGCGAATAAGGGTTGAGGCCTGTCCATGCGGTTCCAATATCGCCGAAACCAACCAGTTGAAAGGATCTTAAAAATCCTGAACTGATGGGTGTGCGCGAAAAATATTGAAAAACAGGAAACCGAAGTTCGGTATTGATTACCACAAAACTGTTTCCGTTGCGTATGTTTTGGTTAAAGCCACGCATATTGGTGGCCAGTGTTTGGTAGGCGTAGTTTTGATTATAATCAATAGGTGTATTGGTGTTGAACACAGGCAATAGCCAGTTATCTACGCCACCCATATAATAAATCAACGGGCTGGCGCCAAAGGAAGTACTGGCGGCCAGGCGGTTGGCCCAAATAAAGGTGCGGTGAATTTTAGTGTAATGCCTGAAATCGGCACCGATGACGAACAGGTTATATTTTTGCTTAAAATGCAAAACTTTATTGTCCTGCACGGCAGCGAACAATTGATTGTATTCGGCAAACACTTTATACCTGGTACCCAGCAGCAGGTTTGTTCCCAACGATCGGGTGTTGTCAAAGATCAATTCCATTTTCAATCCTCCCCAGTTAGAATAACCATTTGGAATCTTCAGATTAATCTGGTCGGTGGCCATAAAAACATACATTTCATTCCTGTATTGCAAGGTTCCCTTTAAACTCAATGCTTCACTAAAGGGCCATTTAAGCGAATAAAACAATTCGTGCGTATTTACCCTCCAGAGGGAGTAACCATCAGAATTTTCAATGGTATTTCGATGAAATACGATTTCTTTATCGAGTTGTTTCGACAGGTCGGCATAACTAAACAAATATTCATTATTTATCAAACTCGTATTCAACCGGATGCCACCAATAAACCGATGGTCTTCCATCAAATCGGTAAGTCCTACCTGAAAGAACACATTAAATCCCGGGTTCAGATAAATGGGGCTACCCCCTCCGGTAAATGGTTGATAACCATAATTGATGTAATTAAAATCCACCTGGGAGGTCAGGTCATTAATAAAATAGGATACGTTATAATTTAACCGTTTTGGAATCACCAGTTCACTGCCCGAGGGTGGCCCATTCAACCCTGGCAAAGTGCCAGAACCTACCAGTCCTTCTCCACCTTCTGCTGGCTGTATTCCCAGAATTTCGTTGCCATCGGCATCACGATATACCATGACAAAGCGTTTTATATTGGGTCTTGCCATTGGAGGGGGTTTGGCCTCAATGCTGTCATTCAACAAAAGTTCGACGGGTAATTTTGGCGAAGGTTCATGCTTTTGCCCCTTTACATCAGTTTCGTAGGATGCCCTCAAACCCTGGAAATATTTAGTGTCGGTGAGCTTTAATCCGGGAATCGCGTCATAGGGAAGTGCTTCTTCCATGTAAAGTTGATATCGGTTTTCATGATAAATGGTCATGGCCTGCTTACCTGCTTTTGGAACCACCTGGTGATCGATGATGTTTCGGGAATAATCGGTAATTGCTTTTACATGCGTAAAGTACCGGTAATGAATGGCTGTATCTACCGAAGAGACTGTGCTGTCGATTACGGCCAGGTAATTGTTTGTAATGCCATTGGCATCGCTTAGATAGGAGATGGTGTTAATGCCATAGGCTTTAGGCTGAGATTCATCCGCTAAGGGAGTGTTGGTAATTCGTTTTAGGATGCGGTTGTGGGTAGCACGATCGTAAACAAATAAATCAAAATGGTCGGGGACATCCACCACCAGCCCCGGCTCTTTGCCTAAAGTATCGTTTTCACGGTTAGAGCTAAATACAATTTGTGATGAATGGTTGATAAAGGCGGGTGATAAATCAGAGTATATGTCATCGGTAATTTTAAGCCAGGAACTCGCCGCTATGTCGAAAATAAAAATATCTGACTGGCCTTTTTGAGTGGCCGAAACGGCTAATAACCGTCCGTCATCAGAATATGCAAAGTCATTTATCTTTTGAACATTATAAAGAATCTGACGTGTAAAATGCTTTTCTTCCAGGTTGTATAAATACAACCAGGGCATTCCTTTGTCCTCAATTACGATGGCCAGCAACTTACCTGTGGGATGCCACGACAACAATGGATAGCTGTAATCTGTTTTGGTGTCGATCATCACGCCTTTTCTAAGGATTTTTTTCTGTTTCCCGGTTTTCAAATCTTTAATAAAAACTTTGTATTTGCCCATCTCATTGGTGGTGTAGGCCAGCATTTCTCCATCGGGGCTCAGTATTGGACGATTAAAGACTACGTCAGATTTATACCTGGCTTTCACCAGATGATCAGGCAGGTTCGTGTTTTCTAAAAACTGACTAAATTCATTATCGTAATATTCCTTCCATTCTTTAACAATCATTTTAAAAGATCTTCCTGTTACATACATAAATCCTTTGTCGATGCTATTGCTCATACTGGTCATGTGGATGATGTTGCTTACCGCAGCAGTTCCATATTGGCTGGCAATGAACCTCCAGAGCGAATGACCGGCAAAAGTGGCGTCCTTTCCAACCAGGTTATTGAGTTTGGTGTATCTGCCCGACAGGATTCCATCACGAACCACATTGTCCAACTCAACACCCCAGTCTTTTCCAAGCCATGAGATAAGACCTATCCTGTACCATTCGGGCAGGCTGAAGAAAGTAGCCGTTTTAACCTGCTGGGTGAGTGTTCCACCAAACATCATCTGGTTAAAAAGCACTTCCGCGATCCCTGTCCTGATTTGTTCTTCAAAGTTCACATGGTTTCCATCGAAGTATAAAAATACCTTGGATCCGATGATGTGGGTTACGCCACCAACGTTGTATTTATCATCTGTCATCAAACCAATATTGCTTTGTTTCAGGTCGGTGAGGTTGTTAAAAACGATAAACTGGATGCGCTTATCGAGGATGGTCTCCATTTTCGCTTCGATCACCGGGATTTGTTCGGTGGCATACCTAGCCGCATACTGAGCCAGCTCTTTCCCGTTCAGGTAGAAATAGGTGTCGAGGTCGTCAAATTTGTAATATGTCCACAAAAAATCGTTGTATTGTACCCGGTTTTTTCCAAACGACTGATTCGATCCATTATAAAACTGTGCCGACATGGGGATATGAATGAACAATATCGAAACGATAACCATTGCAAATACACTATGAAACGCCCGCTTAGGTTGTAATTTATATTGTTGAATCGACATAATCATTTCAAATGGAATCGCTAAAGTATAACAAATATTAAACCAAAATATTATATTAACCAGCTACCATCTTATCTGTTTACACTATTTTTGACCCAACCAATTATTTGAGTTTATGACCACAGTAAAACAGTTTGCCTTTAATCCATTTCAGGTAAACACCTATATATTAAGCGACAGCACGGGAGAATGTGCCATCATTGACCCGGGAATGAATGACCCGTTGGAGGAGGAAGAATTCTCGTCGTACATTAAAGCACAAGGTCTTAAACCTGTATTGCTGCTCAACACCCATACCCACATCGACCATATTGCGGGAAACGATTACGTGCAAAAAACCTACCATTTGCCCTTGCATGCCCATATTGAGTCTGAAGTTTTTTTGCGTGAAGCCATGACCCATGCCACGATTTTTGGCATCAACCTGAAACAGGTGACCCCCATTAAACATTTTCTTACCGAAGGCGGGCAAATTGCTTTTGGGGAAACCGTTTTACAGGTACTTTATACACCTGGTCATGCGGCAGGAAGTGTTTGTTTTTATGTGCCGGAATCCAATTTTGTTATTTCAGGGGATGTTTTGTTTTATCAAAGCATTGGCCGCACCGATCTGGCTACGGGCGATTACGATCTGCTTCAGGAGAGTATTTGGAAAAAACTTTTTACCTTGCCCGATAGCACGTTGGTGTATCCGGGGCATGGTCGGCACACTACCATCGGTGCTGAAAAATCGGACAATCCATTTGTAGCCATCGGACGCGATGAGCTATATTAGTTTTACAAAAGAGATGCGCAGTCAGGAACTCAATTAGTTAACGTAATTTTTAATATCCATTTGATCGACCAGACCACCATACAAAGTATTCTCGAAACCGCTCACGTTGAAGAAGTCATCGGCGATTTTGTTTCACTCAAGAAAAGAGGCGCCAATTACCTGGGATTGTGTCCGTTTCATAACGAAAAAACACCTTCTTTCAGCGTGTCGCCTGCCAGGGGGATTTATAAATGTTTTGGTTGCGGGAAAGCCGGAAACGTGGTCAACTTCGTGATGGAACACGAGCATTACAGTTATCCTGAAGCACTGAAATACCTGGCCAAACGCTATAGTATCGACATTGAAGAAGAGGAAATGACGCCCGAAAAGCAGCAGGAACTTGATGAAAGGGAGAGCCTGTTTGCCGCCAATACATTTATCAATCAATATTTTATCCGAAATCTATTCGAAAGCGAAGAGGGAAAAGCCATCGGGCTGAGCTATTTTAAACAACGCGATTTCAGGGAATCCACCATACGTGAATTTGGACTCGGGTATGCGCACGAAAGCTGGGACGACTATACCAGGGAAGCACTGAAAAACGGTTTTAAGAAAGAAGTACTGATTAAAACCGGGTTGACCATTGAAAAGGATGGGAAGTTGTTCGACCGCTTTCGCGGAAGAGTGATGTTCCCCATACATAACCTCACGGGAACTGTCATCGGATTTGGCGCCAGAATTTTGTCTTCCGACAAATCGAAAGCAAAATACCTCAATTCACCCGAATCGGAAATCTATTTCAAAAGCAAGGTGCTTTATGGTATCTACTTTGCCCGGACAGCCATTGTAAAGCAAAACAGCTGTTATTTGGTAGAAGGTTATACCGATGTGATTTCTCTGTACCAGGCCGGCATTCATAACGTGGTCTCGTCTTCGGGCACCTCACTCACCATCGATCAAATCAAACTTATCAAACGATATACCCCCAACATCACCATCTTGTACGATGGCGACCCGGCAGGAATCAAAGCCTCCTTTCGTGGTATCGATTTGATTTTGGAGCAAGGCCTGAATGTTAAAGTTGTCCTTTTCCCGGAAGGGGAAGATCCTGACTCTTATGCTAAGTCACACAGGACCAGTGAAACAGAGGAATTCATCACCAAAACCGCCGTTGACTTTCTTACTTTTAAAACCAACCTGCTACTCAACGAAACAACCGGTGATCCGGCAGGGCGTGCCGCTTTAATCAAAGAAATTGTACAGTCGATTTCGTTGATCCCCGATCCCATCAACCGCACCGTGTACATTCAGGAATGCAGTGTTGTGATGGGCATGCCTGAACAAACCCTGATGAACGAGCTCAACAAACTCGTGCGCAATCGGTTTGGTAAAAAAAATGACATCGAGCCTGAAAACCTCATTCATGAAGAGCCTAAACAACTGCTTGAGAGCCAACTTGAAGCCGACCCGTTGAGTATCAGGTTTCAGGAAAACGAAATCATGCGTTGGGTGCTGACCTATGGAAACCACTTGATTACATTTAAAGATGAAGAAAATGGCATTGAAGAAACCATTAGCGTGGCCGCGTATTTTGTGAGTGACTTAGAGGAGGATCAGCTCAAATTTGAAAACCCGATATACAACAAGATTTTTGACGAGTACAAAAAAGCAACCCTGAACGGCCAAACCGTGAGTGAAACCTTTTTTGCAAACCATCCTGACAAGGAAATAGCACAAACAACTATTTTGTTGATTACTTCCCCCTATCACCTAAGTGAAAACTGGGAGAAGAACCAGATCTTCGTGAAACTGGAATCAGACGAGTTGAAGCAAAATGCCATCGAAATTTTGATGGCCTTTAAGCTCCGGCTCATTGGTAAACAGCTCAAGGAGATAGCTAAAAAAATGCAGCATGTTACCGACGAGGCCGAAATATTTGTGCTTCAACAGCAGCATTTTGAACTGAAAAAGCTGGAAATCCTCATTGCCAAAGAACTTAACAGACCCATGAATTATTAGTTGATATGTCAAACAAAGATTTCAATACCTGGAAATTTATAGCCGAAAAATTGAGCCGTGGTCTCTACTGCTATTTGATGGTAATTGTTGAAAGTAATGGAAGCAGCCCCGGCAGAAAAGGGTTTAAAATGGCCGTTGGCCAGGACAATGAACTTGCCGGTTCCGTTGGGGGTGGATCGATGGAGCACAGGTTGGTTGAAGAGTGTAAAATACTGCTTCAACAACCGGAAAAACCCATCTTCCTAAGGAAAGAAATTCACCACGACAACAGCGCCAGTCCTTCGGGCATGATCTGTTCAGGCAATCAAACCATCGCGTTTTTTCCATTGATGGTGCAACATTCGAAGTTGGTCCAAAACATCCTGTCGGCCATCGAAAACAAAGAGCCATGTAACCTCATTTACCACCAGGAAGGGATTTTACTTCAAGACCAACCGACTGAATACCAGCACAAGCGACCCATGTCATCGACCGATGAAAAATGGGTATTTACGGAGATACCCGGGTATCGGTACCATGTTTTTATCGTGGGTGGAGGGCATGTGGGTCTGGCGCTTTCGCAAATTTTATTAATCCTCGGTTTTCAAATTACCGTTTTTGATGAACGGGAACAGGTAAATACCTTTGAAGATAACGTGTTTGCCCATGAAAAAAAGCGCATCAACTATGACGAGGTTGGGCAGCACATCCCGGAAGGTTCAAATAATATGGTGGTGATTATGACTCAATTCCACACGAGCGATTCAGTTGTACTTAAACAACTGGTTGGAAAAAAACTGGGTTATTTAGGCATGATGGGCAGCAAAGCCAAAGTAAAAACGATTTTTCGGCAGCTTGAGAATGAAGGAATTAGTCACGAATTGTTGCAAAGGGTACATTCACCCATCGGCATAGAAATCCTGAGCCAAACGCCGGAAGAAATTGCCATCAGCATCGCGGCTGAGTTGATTGCTGTAAAAAACAGCGTAGCATAATTGAAACAGCGAATTGGCACAATCCATTGAAAACAGGTGCTTTTTATAATCAGGTAGAGTAATCACAGGTTCATTACATTTGTCCGCTGATGTCGTGAAGCGATCAGGAAAATGGGTCGTACCATCAGGGCTTTTATTACTTTTGCCGAACAATGTGGACTGTAATTGGTAGATGATGAAAAAAGACATAATAACAAAACATTTGAAGAACCACCCGGGCCGATTCCTCCTATTTCTGGTTGTTATGTTAAGCATCGCCCATGTAACGGCACAAACTAAATCGAAGGTTTTTATTGAACAGGCTGACGCATCCAAATACAATGAAAACATCAGCAAAGGTATGCAGCGACTGATAGGGCATGTGATCATCCGTCAGGATTCCACCTTGTTTTATTGTGATAGTGCCTGGTTAAATAGTAAAACCAATAGTTTTGAGGCCTTTAACAATGTGCACATCAGGGTAAACGATACGGTTAGTGTGTACTGCGACCGATTAATATACAATGGTGATACCAAAATCGCCGAACTTTTCGATCATGTGAAACTGCTGGACAGGAACACCATATTAACCACCGAACACCTGATTTATAACCGGATTACAAAAACGGCCCTGTACGGTGCCGGTGGAAAAATCGTCAACAAAGAAAATACCCTCACCAGCGTCATCGGTTTGTATTTTACACCCATTCGCACGTTTCATTTCAGGAAAGATGTGGTTTTAGTAAATCCTGACCAGGAAACCTATTCCGACACCCTGATTTACAATACCAACACCGAAATCGCATACTTCGTTGGCCCAACAGTTATCCGCAGCGAAGAAAACACGATTTATTGCGAAAATGGATGGTACGACACCAAGAATGACTTATCGAAACTAAACCGGCGACCCCGGATCAGCAACACGGAACAAATCATTGTGGCCGACAGCCTGGATTACGACAATGCACTTTCTTCAGGAAAAGCCTATGGTCGGGTTGAAATAACCGATACCGTTCACAACCTGATCATTCAGGGCAATTATGGCGAATTCTGGGATAAAAGGGGAAAGGCTTTTGTTACTGACAGCGTAGTGGCCATCACCTTTGATGAAAAGGATTCACTATTCATTCATGCAGATACTTTTTGGGTGCATTTCGATAAGGAACGCCAGGCAAAAATGATGAGCGCGTATTATGGTGTTCGCTTCTTCCGCACCAATTTGCAGGGAAAGTGCGATTCGCTGGTGTACCGTGTGAGCGATTCAACGATACGACTTTATGAAGCTCCGGTACTGTGGTCAGGCAAAAACCAACTTACCGCCGATTCTATCAGCATCGCCATCGTTAACAACCAGGTCGATTCGCTGGTGATGTACAACAGTGCCTTCATCATATCAAAGGACAGCACCGACACTTTTAATCAAATAAAAGGAAAGAACATGGTCGCGTACTTCAAGCGCAACGAGCTTACCTCCATTGATGTAGATGGAAACGCGCAAACCGTGTACTTTGTCCGTGAAGACGATGGATTTTTGATAGGAATTAATCTGGCAGAAGCCAGTACCATGCAAATCAGGGTAAGTAACAATGAGGTGCAAAACATCATTTACCATAGCTCTCCCACCGAAACCATGTATCCGCAGGATAAAGTCTCCAATAAACAAACCATTTTAAAGGGTTTTATCTGGCAGGAATACCTCAGACCCCGGAAGAAGCAGGATATCTTCCTCACACCTAAAGTGCTCAAATAGACTGATTTCAGTATTATTCTTCCGAGAATTCCTTTAGCAGCTTGCGATAAGAAGAGAAGATACGTGCACGTGAAACAAATCCCAAGTATTTACCATCTTTTATTACAGGCAAATTGTAATGTATTGTTTCCTGAAACTTCCTGGCAACTTCTTCCATGCTTTCGGAAGGATCGACAAGGGTATCAGGCATGTACATAATTTCCGACACCAGGATGGTATCATACAATTCGGGTTGGAACATAATGGTGCGGATATCATTGATAAAAACGATTCCGTAAAACACATTTTCTTCATCAACCACGGGTATCACATTGCGCTCCGATTGTGCGATAACCTTGACCAAATCGCCTAAAGTGGCCTCAATACCAATGGTTTTAAAATTGGTTTCCAAATGGTTCTCGATGTGCATCATTTGTAACACCGATTTATCTTTGTGGTGAGTAAACAATTCTCCACGTTCTGCCAAACGTTTTGTATAGATGCTGTGAGGCTCAAAATAGCTGATGGTGATGTACGAGATGGTAGCTGTAACAATTAATGGAGTAAATAATTCGTAACCACCTGTAAATTCAGCAATTAAAAAGATACCTGTTAAAGGGGCATGCATCACCCCTGCCATGACCCCTGCCATGCCCACCAGGGCCATGTTTTTTTCAGGAACGGAGATCATGGTATAAAGGTTGATAAATTTGGCATAAAAAATTCCCAAAACACCACCCATAAACAAGGAAGGAGCAAAAACACCACCCACTCCGCCACTGCCAGTGGTTATAGCCATGGCCACCACTTTAAAAATAAGGATGAGCACCAGAAATAACAGCAGGAGGGATGCATTGGTAGTATGTCCCAACAGGCTTTCGTTTACCAGCGCATCCACTTTATGGTTGATTAACTGGTGCAGAAACTCATATCCTTCACCATAAAGGGAAGGAAGCATAAAGATCAATGCGCCAAGTGCCACACCACCAATGAGTACTTTTACAAACCAGTTGTTAATTTTGTTCATTTGTGCCTCAATGTACATGGAGAAACGTGAAAAGTACAGGCTAACCATTCCTGCCAACAGGCCAAGTCCAACATAATAGGGTAAATGGCGTAGATAAAACCCTTCGGACAAATCGAAAGAAAACAGCACGCCGCTTCCCATAAGGAAATACGCGACCATGGCTCCCGTGGCCGAAGAAATCAACAGAGGTATCAACGCACTCATGGTGAGGTCGATCATCAACACTTCCAGTGAAAAAATAACGGCGGCAATTGGAGCTTTAAAAATGGCGGCGATGGCACCTGAAGCGCCTGCACCCACTAAAACCATCATGGTTTTGCGATTGAGGTGAAATAGCTGGCCAAAGTAAGATCCTACCGAGCTTCCCGTGAGCACGATGGGTGCTTCAAGTCCTACCGAGCCCCCAAATGCAACGGTTAATGTACTGGCCACCATGGATGAATACATGTTGTGTTTTTTCAATTTTCCATTGTTCCTGGAAATGGCATGCAAGATGCGGCTTACACCATGCCCGATGTTATCGCGTATCATGTAAGTGGCGAAGATAACCGTCAGGAATATACCGATAAAAGGAAAAGCAAGGTAAAGATAGTTGGAGTCGGTAAAATTAAATCCATGGGTAATCAGAAGGTGGGTATTAAAAACCGTATTTTTTAACACAACCGCTGCCAAACCGCTCACAATACCGATAATCAAACTTAATACAAGTACCAGTTGGCGTTGACTCCGGGAATTGGAGAGCAACTTTGCAATGAGACTGGCGCGTAGATCCGTGAACATAATCAATAATAAAAAAAACAGCCGCAAAAGTAATCAATAATGAAGTTGGAAAAGGAGAAGATTGACTTTGAAGGGAATTTTGGAAATATAATCCTCAGGTGATGAAGGGCTATCCAGGTATAAAATATAAAACGCTAATCATCCTGTTGCAATCATTTGGTTATCCTGCCTTAAAACTAACCTCATCCATGAGCGACTGTACCACGTAGCGCATTTCGGTAAGTTCAAGCGCCACCAGGTTTCCATAGCCGGTTCTGTCATTAAAATACACGCCGTTGTCCAGGTCGATGAATTTGTACCCCGGCTGATTGATACACATATCGATAAATTCCAGGTTAACCGGCACATGGCCATGGATTATTTTCCGGTTACGGATTTTTGAACTGTCGACCCTGTAATCGCGTATCCAGATCATCGAACGGGTATCGGTAAAAGGATCTTCTGCTTTAAAATTTAAACCGGCATGTACAATAACATAATCGTCTGTCAGCACAAAATACTCCAGTTTGCGCATCCAGTCGATGTATTTTTCAGGAATCTCCCGTGGTGATTCTACCCCAAAACTTTCCATGGCTTGCTCGCCACCGTAAATTTCCCATTCTTTCTGGATTTTCGTTTTTGAACGAAGTCCCAGAAAACCCTTGTGCTTTCTATCCTCCTCCCATGCCTTGATGCAATAATCTTCATGGTTGCCCATAAGCAGTCTCATATGATGACCGGCAGCCTGCATGCTCATCAAATAATCGATAACACCTTTGCTATCGGGGCCACGGTCAATATAATCGCCCAAAAAATACAATTCATCTCCGATTTCCGGTTTAATCTGATGTTCCATCAGGAATTTCAATGTTCGCAGGCATCCGTGTATGTCGGGTATGATCCATTTTTTTGACATGAGTTAATTTTTCGTTTAGATTAGTACAAAACTAAACATATTTTGTCGTCTAACACTACTATTTAAGCGGTAGTTATCAAAATTATTTACCTTTTGCCTGGTTGGCGACTTGTTCCATCAGTTTTTTAACTTCTTCCGGATCGCCCAAAAAGTAATCTTTTAACAGGTTCATATCATCATCAAATTCAAATACATAAGGAATACCTGTCGGGATGTTGAATTCCAGAATTTCTTCGCGGCTCATGTTTTTAAGCTTCATTACCAACGCCCTGAGGCTGTTTCCGTGAGCAGCTATTAGTAAATCATTTTGTTGTTTTAAGGCCGGAATCAATTCTATTTCCCAATAGGGGGTTAGTCTTTCGATTACTTCTTTAAGCGACTCGGTCATGGGTAATTCAGCCGGGGTAAGTGCTGCATAACGGGCTTCGAATCGCGGATTGCGTTCATCATCGGCAGCCAGTGGTTGGGGAGGTGTGTCGAAGCTGCGGCGCCAAAGCTGAACCATTTCCGGCCCATATTGTTTGGCGGTTTCTATCTTATTTAACCCTTGCAAAGCTCCATAATGCTTTTCGTTCAAGCGCCAGCTATTCTTTACTTCAATCCACATCAAATCCATCTCTTCAAGTGTGAGCCACAAAGTCTTGATTGCCCTGGAGAGATAAGAAGTATAAGCTAACCGAAAATCAAACCCAGCTTCTTTCAACACTTTGCCGGCCTCGCGAGCCTCATCCATTCCCTGCTCCGACAAGGGTACATCTGTCCATCCCGTAAAACGGTTTTCTTTGTTCCAGGCACTCTGCCCATGGCGTAAAAGCACTAAACGTTTCATATTAAAGTCTTTTAAAAATTAATAACAGAAAACAAAATTACTAAAATACGGTGCACATGATGCAGACAATTGTATTTTTGCCTGATGCAACTTAAGCCTCCACTCGTTTTACGTTTTCTGTTACCTGGTGTAACATGGAAAGTAAACACCTCCGAAAAGGTAATTTTCGTGACCTTTGACGATGGTCCGCATCCAGAAATCACCATGCAGGTACTGGACATTCTCGATCGTTTTCAGGCCAAGGCTACTTTTTTTTGTGTGGGCGAAAATGTACAGAAATACCCCACTACCTACGCAGAAATCCTTCAACGGGGTCACCATGCCGGAAACCACACTTACAACCACCTAAAAGGTTGGAAAACAAATAATAAAGTCTATTTTAATAACATCGATAAAGCATCGCGGCTGATCGAAAGCAAGTTGTTTCGGCCACCTTTTGGAAAAATTACCCCATTGCAGACGCTGCATTTAAAACGACATTATCGCATCGTGATGTGGTCGGTTATTTCGTATGATTTTGATGCCCGCATCTCTCCTGAACAATGTCTCGATAATGTGATGAAACATAGTTTTCCGGGAACGATTGCAGTTTTTCACGACAGTGTGAAATCTGAAAAAAATTTGTTAACGGTTCTCCCTTGGTACCTGGAAGCCATGAGCAATAAAGGTTACACGTTTAAAGCTTTAGAGGAACAATCCTTATAACCACCGCATGCCAATATTTTGCATCTTTGTAAATCAAACAACTTTTGAATGGCAAAACGAATTTTAACCTTTATCGCAATCTTATGGATGGCCTTTTATCTTTCGCAATGTGCTCATCCGGTGATGCCTTCAGGAGGAGAGAAGGATGTAACTCCTCCACGGATACTTTACTCTACTCCCCCAAATGGCAGTGCCAATTTCAAAGGAAACAGATTCACACTCAACACAAGCGAATATGTGGTGTTGAAAAATGTGCTGGAAGCCGCCCTGATTTCTCCTCCCATGAAAAAATTTCCGGATTTTAGTACCCGGGGAAAATCCATTCAAGTCAAATTCAACGAGGACCTCAAACCCAACACCACCTATTCTGTCTATTTTGGCGATGCCATTGCCGATCTTACTGAAACCAACCCCTTACTTAACTACTCCTATATATTCTCCACAGGGACTTATGTCGATTCGCTCAGCTTATATGGAACCGTGCAAAACGCTCAAAACCTTCTCCCTGAGGAACAAGTATTCGTGATGTTGTATAAGGATGATAACGACACCATTCCACTTGACAGCCTGCCTTTTTTTGTACCCCCTTATTACGTGAGCAAAAGTGATGCAAGCGGAAAATTTTCGCTGAACGGTCTGGCCGAAGATAGGTACCTGATTTTTGCCTTAAAGGACCAAAACGCCAATTTTATTTTTGATCAGCCTGGTGAAGAAATTGCTTTTCTCGACTCACTGGTTCATCCATTTTACGATAATACTTTGGCTTTCAAGAAAGACATCATTGTAATTGACTCGATCATTGACCTTCCGATTGATACGGCTCAGACCCGGATTGATTCGATTTATCAGGATTCTGTTAACAATGCAAAATACAGCGGGTTAACCTTGATGATGTTTATGCAATACGATAGCACCCAGCGGTTGCTAAAAGCAGAGTTGTCGCGCCGGAACAACATTAAGTTTTCCTTTTCACAGCCTGCGAAGGGAGTGGACATTATTCCCCTGAATTTTAACCCCGATACACTTTGGCACCTGGAGGTATTTTCTGCTAAAAAAGACACCGTCACCTGGTATTTAAAAACCTTGCCACTCGATACGCTGGAAGTATTAATAAAAAACCTGGAAGACACCCTCGGACTGGTATCTCTTCGCCTCGACCCGGACAAAACCACCGGAAGGGCACGACAAAATAAAAAAAAGAACGCGGTCAAGGAATATCTGGAATGGACCTCTAACATAAAGGCTGGCAATCTCATGCCGAACAAAAAGCCTGAAATTTCTTTCCTGCATCCAATGGTGACCTGTATTGCGGATTCGGCCTACCTGGTGGCAGGCACCGACACCATCCCCAACCCTCCAATTATTTACCTCGACAGCCTGCACCAATCCATCCGGTTCCCAATGGAGATTTCGGACGAATTCCGGTATAAGATTTATTACCCCGACTCATCTTTCATCGACTGGAATGGTTTCTTCAACAAGGAAATATCCATTTCGTTCGCTCCCAGGCCACTAAAGGAATATGGGGTTTTTAATTTTAGTTTGCATCCCGAAACCAGGCTAAGTTATATCCTACAGATGCTGACAGTAAAAGAAGTAGTGGTAAAACAAATTGAATTTACTGGCGACACCACTGTTGTTTTCGAATTCCTCACACCAGGCAAATATTTGTTTAAAGTGATTTTTGACCGAAACAAAAACCACCAATGGGATACAGGGGATTATGGCACCAGGCGCCAACCTGAAGAAGTAATTTACTTTAGCAAGGAAATAGATATCAGAGCCAATTGGGAAATTGAGGAGGAATGGGAGTGGTGAGAATAGCCTGATAGATTGGCATCCATTTTGGAAAGTGAACTAACAATGAAAATAAAATATGAAATTGCCTTAAGGTAAATACATTAATATTCGTTACACCTATTAACGCACTCAACAATTTCGGTTAAAATCAGGCTGCGCAATGAATAGTAAATTTTCTTTCCTTCCCGTTTAGAATTAAGGACTCCTTTATTTTTCAAAATATTCAAATGATGAGAGGCAGTGGCCTGTTCGATATCAAGGTGCTCATATATTTCGGTGACACTTAATCGTTTTCCATCTGCTAATAAGTCGATGATAGCTATACGCATGGGGTGGGAAATGGCCCTAAGCTTGCTGGCAGCAGATTCTAATTTTAATATGTCGATTTCTATTGTACGCATTCCAGAAGTTTTTACAAAAATAGGATTAATCGTCTCTGGAAAACAAACAATCAACTACATATATTGCTCATTTTCATATTTTTTACCAGTTCTAAATAAGGGCTAGTTGACGAATAAGTCGGTAAAGGCGAACGACTTTCCATCGAACAAACCTTTATCGCTTAATTTAAGTTCCGGTATCACCAACAATGCCATGAATGATAAGGTCATAAATGGAGCCCGGAGGGTAGATCCCATTTTATGGGCCTCCAGATCAATCTGATAATAGTGATGTGCCACCTTGTAACCATCGCATGTCGACATCAAACCTGCAACAGGTAGTGGCAGTGTGTTTTCTACACGTTTGTTTACCACCGTCACGCCGCCTTTCTCTGCAATCACCTGGTTTATTGCACGGGCAATGTATTCATCGGAAGTGCCTACCGCTACGATGTTATGGCTGTCGTGGGCGACACTTGACGCGATAGCCCCCTCTTTCAGGTTAAAATTTTTGATAAAAGCGATGGCCGGTTTTGCTTTTCGCTCGTAGCGATTCAGAACGACCATTTTCAATAGATCACGTTCGGTATCGCTTACTACATTGTTGTCGACCACTTTTGGGTTGGCGAATATTGCACCGGTGATCAGTTGTCCATCGTAAGCTTCTATCACACGGAGTTTATTCCCTTTCGGCTGAACCCGTAAGTCTTTGGCCAGGATAGCCTCCGCGTTAAAATTATTGGGTTGGTCCTCAAATACAGAATCGATTAATGATTTTCCTTTGTCAGCTACCAATTGACCATTGATGTAGGTTTGCAGAACATTAAAATCCTCCAGGTTATCCACCACAATCATATCGGCATGATCTCCGATCTGTAGGGTGCCCACTTCCAACCCATAATGTTTGATGGGATTAAGAATGGCACTTCTGAGTACCTTGATTGGATCGTAGCCTTTATGTATGGCCCGTACCACCATCTGGTTGATATGTCCTTTTACCAGATCGTCCGGATGTTTGTCATCGGAACAAAACAATACCTTGTCAGGATAATCTTTCAGTAAGTCGATCAGTGCTTCAAAGTTTTTAGCGGCACTGCCTTCGCGGATTTGAATTTTCATCCCACAATGAATCTTATCCAACGCTTCTTCCATGGTAAAACATTCGTGGTCGGTGGTGACGCCTGCGGAGGCATATTGTTTGGCGGCATCGCCTTTTACTCCCGGTGCATGTCCATCCACGGGTTTATTATGCCTTTGGGCGATGGCAATTTTTTCCATTTCCCATGCATCGCGGTTGATTACTCCCGGAAAGTTCATCATCTCCGAGAGGTATTTTATTTCCTCCATGCCCAGGAGTTCTTCAATCTCCTCCGTTTTAAACTTATAACCGGCAGTTTCGAACGGTGTGGCCGGAACACAGGCCGAAGCACCGAAATAAAACTTGAAAGGAACCCGTTTGCCATTGGCGATCATATATTTAATTCCATCTATCCCGAGCACGTTGGCAATTTCGTGCGGATCGGAAACCGTGGCTACTGTGCCATGCACAACAGCTATTTTGGCAAATTCAGAAGGAATCAGCATGGAACTTTCGATGTGAATGTGGGCATCGATCAGCCCGGGAAGGATGTACTGATCGCCAGCCACCTTTTCGGGAACTATGTTTTTGATTTTCCCGTCCTCAACATGAACGGTTCCGGGAAATATTTTTTGGTTATGCAAATCGATGATTTGACCGCTTAATGAGTATCTGTTATTTTTTGACATGGCGTTAGATTAATCATAAGAGACAAAAATAAGAGATAATCGTGGATATGGTATCATGAGATAGAAAAAAACAAAATAGAGTACCTCTCTTTATAAATGAATTACTTCCATTCCCGAAGCATTAAAATACCGATTCACGGCACGAAGGTTTTTAGTAAATCCCAGCAAAAAGCCTCCTCCTCCCGAACCACAAAGTTTTAGGTAATAATCACCTGTATCCAACCCGTTTTGCCATGCGGGCCTGTACGACTCGGGAATCATGGGAGCAAAATGCCTGAGAAAAAAACTTGACAACAGGGCTAAGTTCTCGAACAACAATGTAGTATCTTGATCAACTATGGCTTCGATACAACGGTTATTGGCAGGGATCAGTTCGTTTACAAAACGACTGTAAAAATGGTGTTGCCGACATTGATCAAAAAAACGGTTCACCAACGGGCCGGTTTTCCCGGTGACTCCGGTGTTGATTAAAAAAACAGAAAAATCGTTAAAATGCAGTTCCTCAGGCAAGTTGGCGAAACCAATCTCCTGCTTGTTTTTAATGAGCAGTGGTTTTTGGAGATAGCACAGAAGTGGATCGAGTCCTGAGCTTACCCCATGGAAAAACGACTCCATCTGTGCCAACTTGTTTTTTAACCCAATCAGTAGGTGTTCATTCCCAGGGCAGATATCCTCGACATCAATCGAATAACGCTCATAAACCGCGGCACACAGGGCGCCTGAACTCCCTACTCCAAATCCCTGGGGAATCACCGAATTGAAATACAAGCCCTGTTTTATATCTGATCCAAACCCATTCAGGTTTAAATCCACCAAAAGCTCCCCTTTTTTATTTAACCCTGTTAAAAACGAGTAAAAACGAGTGAGCTCTGAATTGGAGTCTATTGCTTCCGCGCCAATAGGTGGTGGTGTATCTGGAAATCGCCAGCGAGCGGTAAACATGCTCAACGGAACCGTTAAGCCCATGGAATCGCACATCACGCTGTACTCGCCAAACAACAATAGTTTTGAATAATACGCTTTATCTTCCGTCATTCCTGATTCGTTACTTTTGCAGGGCCCGGCCCAATTCCATCATCCAGAAAATGATTGGAGGTGCAAAATAACAACAATTCCCGGTTAATCAGGTCAACAATTTCCGTTTTATAAGCATCCGGATACAGCAGATGTACGTTGGGTCCTGCATCAAGTGTAAAACAAAGGGGAATTTTCGTATCGTTCCGAAACTGCCGGATGAGATTTACAATGGATAACGTTCCTCCTTCCATTAACATATAGCCCGGTTGCGAAGACATCATCAGCGCATGGAGCGTGAGTGCTTCCTGTTCCACAATTTCAATAAACCGGTCCATGTTGCCGAGGGTTAGTACATCGTGCAGTTGAATCACATGTTGGTGTGCCTGATGATATCTGGCTGATGCATACGGATTTGTCTCCATCAACGCATGGCCTGTACTGCTGCCTGTTTTTTTTGTTTTGTCATTCACAATTAAAATGGCATCGTTCATTTTCTGAAATACAGGGTGAATGGCTGTGTTAACCGGTATGGCTGCCAAATTGTTGTATTGATAGAAGTGATCTGTTTTACCCCACACCACATACCCACCATAGATCGATCGGGAGGCGCTTCCTGAACCAAGACGGGCCATTTCCGAAGCCTCCCGGTAAAATGATTCAGGTGTTCTTTTTTCACCTGATAGCTCATCTATAACCGATAACAAACCCAACGCCAGCGCGCTAAAGGCTGAAGCCGAAGAGGCGATGCCCGATGAATGGGGGAAGGTATTGGCGGATATGATCTCCAATTCGAGAGATGAAATTACCGGGAATCTCCCGGTTAATCGAACAAGATATTTCAGCAACCGTTTTTCGAAATCAGGATTTGGGATGCCTTCAAATAAGAACTTTAGCTTGGTTGCTTTTTGTTGGGAGTTGAATTGATAATTGATGGTGGTTCTTGTCAGAGACTGACGCAACGTCATGCTTAAAGAGGGGTTCCGTGGCAGTTGATCCCCATACTTTCCCCAATACTTAATCAAGGCTATATTCGACGGGCTTTCCCAGGTAATTCTTCCATGCATGTTGCGAAATTAAACTATTTTCGATGACCTGGATAACACCAATTCAGCGAAAGGATACACTACTTCAAAGCCCGATTGCTTCATTTCATCGACAAAACTATTTTTGTCTTTACGTGTCGTGGCCATCACAAAATCACCGCCCCAGGCACCCAGTGATTTAACGACACCTTGAAAATTCTTAAAACGTTCCTGTTTGATCACGGGCTTTTTTAGGATGACAGATAAAAGTGCTTCGTGTTCCATTAACGCGAACTCCATCTCATCCAGATTCGTTGCATGACAAACGGCCTCTGTAAGTGAATTAACATGTTCAATATCCGTTGGTTTAAATTTTGATTGCTTCTTAAATCTGGCAATTTCGCGGGAAGATTGTTGCTTGTTACCGAGATAAACAAAATAGATCTGTTGGTGGAAGGAGGGGAAAAAATGTGTGGGCGTAATCAATGGGTGTTGGTTCTTGATGGAATAAACAATCGGGCCGGAAGCGGTGGCACACGCAATGTCATAACCAGACCCGCCAAATAGTTTGTGGTGCAACTTAAATGCATCCAAACCAATCCATTGCGCCAATAATGACACCAGTGTGGCACTTGAGCCAAAACCATGTAGCGGATTAAAGTCCAACCTTGTAATAATATGAAACCCCTGGTTTTTTTGAAATAAAAAGTCACAAAACACTTCTGACAAAATTTCATGTAATTTCTCCGCCAAAGCAAGATCAGAAGTTGATATGATGTTGAGATCAGGCAGGCTGAAGGTGGCCTCGAACCACAAGCCTCCGGGCGAAAAAGCTTCCCATCGGAGGATTTTACCCGCAAGGGTATTTACCTGCATGTGTTGGCCTTTTGTTAATGGCAAAGCCAAGCCACGTGCGCCTTCCAACACCAGGTACTCACCAGTTATCAGCAGCTTGCCATTTGCATGAAAAATCCATTGATCGCTCATTATTTGTTGCGAATTTCTGCAATAAACTGGCTCACGTTGCTGAAGGTAACCTTGTTGTCGATAAAATATTCAACCGCTTTCTCCTTCTCTTCGTTGGTAGCCTCAAAATGATTGAGGATGTTGAGCAAATGCATTTTCATGTGACCGATTTGTATTCCTTTGGTGACCAACGATCGTACCGCGGCAAAATTATTCGCTAACCCAACAGCGGAAGCAATCATCATTAGTTCTTTGGCTGTTGGATTGCCCAGCATTTTAAGTGAGTGTTTTGCCAGGGGATGCAGCGAAGTTAAACCACCAACCGTTCCAATAGCCATGGGCAGGGTAAGTTCATATTTAAAAAATCCTTGAGACAGATCGACCGAAGTCAGACTCTTGTAAAATCCATCTTTTGAAGCATAGGCATGTCCGGCCGCTTCAATGGCCCGAAAATCGTTTCCCGTTGCAATGGCTACTGCATCGATGCCATTAAAAATACCTTTGTTATGCGTGGTAGCACGAAACACGTCAATTTCTGCAATTCGGACGGCCAATTTGAACTTCTTTGCAAACTGCTCCCCGGTGAGACTTGCATCGAGTTCGTCCAAATCAGAAAAAGGACATTCAACCCAGGCCTTAACCAAACAATTGGGCGTATAATTCGACAAGATGGACATCACAATTTCACATTCCCGCTCGTCTGCTTTAAATGATTCCTGTTCTTTAAAGAAATGTTGCATTACCTGCGCAAATTCCTCCAAACAAGAATTAATAAAGTTGGCTCCCATAGAATCAACCGTGTTAAATGCCACTTTGAGTTGATAATAATTAGGAATTTCAAGGGTCAAATCCACTAGTTCGAAACCCACGATACCACCTCCTCTCGCCTCCATATTGATGGTAAGATGTTTGGTGGATTCGCGTAAGTTTGCATATAAATCGTCAAGAACTTTGAACAACCTCCTTTTTTTACCTTTCCAAAGAAAGTGAACTTGTCCGATTTTTTCCACGTTCACCACCTCAGCATGAAATCCGCCATGTTCCGACCAATACCTGGCGCTTGAAGATGCGGCGGCCACAACCGAACTTTCTTCAATAACCAGAGGAACCAGGTAGTTGATATCATTAATAATCACGTTGGGAGCTACTCCGTAAGGGATATAAAAGTTCGAGATGGTATTTTCACTAAACTCGTCAAATATTTTTTGTTTACTCTTGTCGCTGTGCCAAAAACTTTTTAGCAGCTCTATGGTTTCCAGCTGGTTATCCATAAGTTCGGCAACAATCTTCAGCTTATCTTCTTTCAGGAGTTTTGAAAAACCCCTGATGATCAGATCACGTTTTCTTCTTCTAGGCATAAGAGATTTTCAATAACTCATTATTTGATCGATCCTACCAGGTATCTTCTACCTTTTGACGTTCTGGTTTCATTTTTTCTTCTAAAAATTCACCCCAGTTATTTACATAATCGGCAATTTGTTTCAGATACGCATCCCATCGGGGATCGTAAGCGGGGTCATTTTTATCAAGCCATTTTTCAACAGGAATATTGGTTTGAGATTTTAACACCAATTCATCAATGGTATAACGGTACCGATCGTCTTTCATTTCAATGGTAAACGTGTAATTAATCTGGCCGCCAACTTTTTTTATACTGTCCTTATCATAAAAATAAATGCGGAATCGGTGGTGGCCAATTATTTTACCTGTTGCTCTGTCGCGCACCGAGGTTACCCTTACAGGATCTTTATAATAATCATTAAGCCAATAAATACATCGCTTAAAAAGATCGTATTGATCGCCCGGCTCCTCCACCACGTTCTGAAATTTTATCAACTGTGTAACACTGTCAACAGGGATAAACAAGTCATGCTCCTGTGCATTCACATGGAAGCCGACAAACGCGAATAAAAGCACTACTAGCTTATTCATGATACATTGAGCATTGGTTAGTTGAGCAAATTTATAGTAAATAGTTGTAAAAAGACCAATTGAGGGTCTGATTAATTCATTTAAGGGGTCGACTACCTAACGAACTAAAACATTTAATATTTCTACGACCACTTAAAAATGTATTTTTGTGGTCAAATAATTTTAGCATGATATATATTACCCGGCGCGAAAGGTTTAACGCTGCCCATCGGCTTTTCAGGGAGGATTATACTGAGGAAAAGAACAACGAAGTCTTTGGAAAATGTTCAAATCCGAATTGGCATGGACACAATTATGAGGTATTTGTTACTGCTAAAGGAGAAATCAACCCCGAAACCGGATTTTTAATAAACCTGAAACAGTTGAGTTCAATCATTCAAAACGAAGTTATTTATAAAATCGATCACAAAAATATCAATCTGGAGGTTGATTTTATGCACGATAAATTGGCTTCAACGGAAAATCTGGCAGTAAGCATCTGGGAAGTCCTTGATCCGCACGTTAAGCATTTAGGGGCTGAACTCCATTGTGTTAAGGTTACTGAATCGGAAAATAATTTTATTGAATATTACGGAAACGAATCCAATACCAATGGTTAATCCTGCCAATATGCCCTGGCATCTTTTTTGAAGGGCTGTTTGGCTATAACATCATTCTCATGGAAAAAATAAAACATTTACTGGGTTACGAAAAGATGGAATCCTATGACCCTGAAAATTTAAAAAAACTACAATACCATTACCACGAGATATTAAAATTGATTGGGGAAGATCCTTCACGAGAAGGGCTGATCGACACTCCGCTTCGTGTTGCCAAATCGATTCAGTTCTTAACACAAGGCTACGATCACAATCCTGAAGAAATCTTGCTTTCGGCTAAATTTAAGGAAGACTACCGTGAGATGGTCATTGTTAAGGACATCGAAATCTTCAGTTTGTGCGAACACCACATGATTCCCTTTATAGGTAAAGCGCATGTGGCTTATATTCCAAACGGTTATATCACAGGATTGAGTAAAATAGCACGTATAGTAGAAGCGTATTCACGCCGGTTGCAAGTGCAGGAACGACTGACCTCACAAATTAAAGAAGCCATTCAAAACATACTGAACCCCTTGGGAGTAGCGGTGGTAATTGAAGCGAGACACCTTTGTATGTCGATGCGTGGGGTACAGAAGCAAAGCTCAGTAACTACCACCAGTGATTTTACGGGTGCATTTAATCGTGCAGAAACCAGGGCCGAATTCATTAGTCTGATTTCATCTAAACTATCTTAAGTTTTTTTATATAAATCAACAAGAATTTCACTTATCTGATTAAGAATATTTTTAATAAATTTCCGTTTAACAAAAAACATTGATCAAAATGAACCAAATAAATCCAATTAACTACACCAATCGTCGCGAGGAAACCATTGCTGTTTCTCAAACTTTTCTGTCTGGTGTTTTCATGTGGATGGGCATCGCGCTGGGTATTACCGCACTCACCTCCTGGTTTTTTGCTACCAGTCCACAACTGATGAGCGTACTATATCATGCCGAAACGGGCGGAATGACCATGATGGGATGGGTGATTATGCTAGCTCCGCTGGGTCTGGTATTGTGGATGTCAGCAGGCTTTAACCGCATGTCGGCTTCAACCCTGCTCCTGGTGTTTGTTGTATACTCCATTCTGATGGGTATGAGCCTAAGCTTTATCTTCTTTATGTATACCCTCCCCTCCATTGCCAAAACCTTTTTAATTACTACCGGCATGTTTGGCTTTATGGCCGTTTTGGGATACACCACAAAAACCGATTTAACAAAGTTCGGCAGCATTATGATGATGGGACTGGTTGGTATTATTATTGCCTCCGTGGTCAATATTTTCATGCAGAGTTCGCAGATGGATTACATCATCAGTTTTATTGGAGTGCTTGTTTTTACAGGCCTTACCGCTTATGATGTTCAAAAACTAAAACGAATAGGAAGTAGTGCCGAGGCTGATAGTGAGAACATGCGCAAAATGACCATTTTCGGGGCGCTCACATTATATCTTGATTTCATTAATTTATTCTTATTTTTGCTGAGATTTTTTGGCAACAGAAAATAATGATCACAGTACCTTACTTAACATCAAAAGTCTGATGATTGAAAACTTTATTAACTTATAAAACCCAAAGTTGACAGTCATCATGATAATAGATTGATAAATAAATCCCTTTTTTATGAACGCGTATGTTTTTCCCGGTCAGGGAGCTCAGTATGTCGGTATGGGCAAAGACCTTTTTGAAAAGTCGCCCAAGGCCAAAGAGATGTTCCAAAAGGCCAACGGCCTGTTAAAATTTAAAATTACTGACATCATGTTCGATGGTACTGAAGACGAACTGAAACAGACCAATGTAACTCAGCCTGCTATCTTTCTTCATTCGGTAATTTTAGCTGCCGTGATGGGCGAAGATTTTAAACCAGATATGGTTGCAGGCCACTCGTTGGGTGAGTTTAGCGCATTGGTAGCTATTGGGGTTCTCACATTTGAAGATGGACTAAAACTGGTGTCCAAAAGAGCCGCGTCCATGCAAAAAGCCTGTGAGGCTGAACCATCGACTATGGCGGCCATACTGGGGTTGCCCGATGAAGAGGTTGAACGCATTTGTGGAAGTATTCATGATGTAGTTGTCCCTGCGAATTATAACAGTCCGGGGCAATTGGTGATTTCAGGTTCGGTTGCCGGTATTGAACAAGCCATTGAAAAATGTACCGCCGCAGGTGCCAAAAGAGCCATGATTCTTAAAGTTGGAGGGGCATTTCATTCTCCGTTGATGGAGCCTGCCCGCATTGAATTGGGTGAAGCTATCAACACAACAAAATTCAATAAAGGAATTTGTTCTATTTATCAGAATGTAACCGGACAATCGGTAACCGACCCCGAGATTATAAAAAACAACCTCATAAAACAGTTGACTTCGCCCGTTAGATGGACGAAGACCATGCAAAATATGATTGCTGACGGCGCAAATAATATTGTTGAAGTGGGTCCGGGAACTGTGCTTCAGGGGCTATTTAAGAAGATTGACCGTAAGGTGGTAACAATGAGTGCGGGAATATAAAAAAAGCCGGTAGATGCCGGCTTTTTTGTTTTAACATAATTTTTATTCCCCCGCTTGTCTCAATTTCAGCTCAAGGCGTAACATATTGAGGGCCGAAAGGGCTGACCTCCGAATATTTCGACCCCGATGTTCTCCATAATGAAACAGTCGGGATGTTATCCCATCTGATGAAGCCAATGCAATCCAAACCGTTCCTACGGGTTTGTCTGGTGTGCCACCATCCGGTCCGGCAATGCCACTGATGGCGAGTGCATAATCCGAAGAAAACCGATTTAAGGCTCCAAGTGCCATGGATTCGGCAACCTCTTGGCTTACAGCGCCATGTTTAATAATTTGTTGCTCGGGAACACCCAAAAGTTCACCTTTTGCTTCGTTGGTATAACTTACCACCGAGCCTTTAAAATAGGCCGAACTTCCGGGTATACTGGTAATCAGGTGCGAAAGATAACCTCCTGTGCAACTTTCCGCTGCCGAAAGCGTCTTGTGTGATTTTTTTAAATAATTCCCTACTACTTCCTCCATAGTGAGATCGTCATAACCAAATATCAGATCTGGTATGATGGTGCTTAATTGCCGGCATTGCTCATCTACAGCTTCCTTTAGTTTACTATCCTGATCGCCGGAAACAGAGAGTCGCAACCGCACAATCCCGGGTTGAGGAAGGTAAGCCAGTTTCATGGTTTCAGGCAAAGCCGATTCCCAATCACTGATCAACTCTGCCAATGCTGATTCCCCCATTCCATGGGTCATCGTTGTTTTATGATAGATGGTTCCCAAAGCCAATTTTTGTTTCAGGCGGGGAATTACTTCATCAGTGATCAGGGATTTCATCTCAAATGGGACTCCCGGCAAGGAGACTACTATCTTACCTTCCTTTTCGAACCACATGCCGGGAGCAGTTCCATGAGGATTTACCAAAGGGATACATTTCTCCGGGATTTCTGCCTGAAGTCGATTGACATCAGTCACAGGATAATGGCGTTCTGAGAACAACTTTTTGATATGCTCAAAGGTAGGTTGATGGAAGACCATTTTTGAATCAAAATAGGAAGCTAGAGCAGGTTTGGTGATATCATCTTTCGTGGGGCCAAGTCCGCCGGTCAGTATAACAATCTGCCCACGTTCTAGTGCTTCATCAAGCGCTTTCCAAATATGTTCCTTCCGATCGCTGATGGCCGTTATCTGAACAACGTTGATGCCATTTTTATTGAGTTCCGAAGCCATCCAACTGGCATTGGTGTTCACAACCTGTCCGATCAGCAATTCATCTCCAATGCTGATAATTTCGGTAAATACCATGATAAAAAGGGTTATTGTTTTTGAATTAGAAAGTTAGCTCAAAAGTTCCCAATTCAAAGGGAGTGATCGACATCACCGCTACTTTCGACATGCGGATAATGGACTGGGCAGCCGATCCGAGGAAATATTCCACCAGTTTGTTCTCTTGTTGAGTCATGATCATAATTAAATCCACATCACCTTGCTCATCAACATATTGCAACAAACCGGGTACCAGCATCTTCTGGCCGCCTTCTGTCTCTATCAACTGGCTGGTGCACCTGATATTTTCATTTTCAATAAACCGTTGCACCTGATCCATCTGAAGAACCAATTCGCTTTTAATTTCCTTGTCGTGCCTGGACCAAAGCACAGAAACCACCTTTATACCTGCACCAAAGCGTCTTGCAAGTTCAATGGCATAGGTCACTTTCTGTCTGGTTTCTTTGGTTAAATCAAGTGGAAGGAGTATATTATGACAGAACCGGAACTTCTCCTTGCCATTTATGGTTATCACAGGAATGGGTGATTGACGGATAATTTTTGATGTGTTGCTGCCCAATTGGTTTTTATCCATTCGCACATTTTCAGAAGCACTATTTGTCCCCATCAAAATATACCTGGAATTCATTTCCCTGGCAGTTTTCAGCACTTCTTCGTACACTTTACCTGTCTTGAGTTGTGTAGTCACTTTAAGCCCGGTTTTTTCATGAACTTCGTTTGCTGTTTGGGTAAGCTGGCCTGTTATTTTGCTTACCAATTCATCCTTTGTAAAAAATGAATCGGCATACTCTTGATTTTCAAATACATATAAAAGTACTATTTCAAGTCCTAAAAAACGGGCGAAGTCGTATGATCGATTCATGGCATGCATCGACTGCTCGTTAAAATCGATGGGCACAAGTATGGTTTCAGGTAAAGTTAGCATAAACATTGAGGTTTAACGTTATCTTTGCAAACTTACTTATTTCTTTTTTTGAATTACACACTATGAAGAAGATAAATCACGCTGAACTGGTTCGGAATACTGATGGCTCCATTTATCATATCCACCTGCACCCTGGCGAATTGGCTGAAAACATTTTCCTGGTCGGTGATCCCGGAAGGGCAAAAACGATTTCCGACTATTTCGATACGGTTGAGCTACACCGTCAAAACCGTGAAATGATCACTTACACAGGAGTCTACAAAGGAAAGCGAATGAGCGTGATGTCAACCGGCATGGGCCCTGACAACATCGAAATCGTTTTAAACGAAGTAGATGCCTTGTTTAACATTGAACTTGATCAATTAAAACCGAAAAAACACCTGACATCGTTGAACTTCATCCGGATTGGCACATCCGGAGCGCTTCAGGAGGACATCCCGGTAGTAGATTCTTTTCTTGTTTCGGCTGCTGCCATTGGCCTGGACGGGCTGGCTTATTTTTATGAGAAAGGCCCGGAAACCATCAACATGGACATGACCACCAGTTTTATTTCACAGGTGAGTGCAGACCCCTATCTACCACGACCCTACGGCATTGAAGCATCTCCCGTATTGTTGTCAAAACTGGGAGTAGGTATGAAAAAGGGTATTACATTGACGGCACCGGGATTTTACGCTCCTCAGGGAAGGGAACTCCGGTTAGCCGTTTTGGACAAAACATTTATTCCAAGAGCTACTCAATTCTCATGGAATGGATACCGGGTATCGAATTTTGAAATGGAAACTTCGGCACTCTATGTTATCTCATCCATGCTTGGACATCAGGCACTTACCGTTTGCGACGTCATCGCCAATAGGGCGACCAATCAATTCAATCCCAATTACAAAGAAAGCATGAAACACCTGATTGTTGAAATGCTCGACAGAGTGGCTGCAATGTAAATGAGGAAACAATCGGGATGAGAAACCTTGAGGAGCTATTCGCTAATATTTTATTATGGTTCCCCCCCACGAAAAGCCCACACCAAATCCGGCAAGCAACAAGGTCATGCCTCGTTTGAGGAGCCCTTTTTGCTCGAGCTTTTTTAAAGCAATGGGTATGGTGGACGAAACCGTATTACCCGTATCCTGAATTTCGATAATCAATTTGTTTTCAGGTATTTTAAGCTTACGACCAATGGTTTCTATGATGATCCGATTGGCCTGATGAAAAATAAACAAATCCACCTCATCATATGTCATCTGATATCGGGACAACAACCCATCGACCAGTTCAGGAGCCTTGGCTACTGAAAAATTAAACACCTCCGAACCATTCATATAAAAATTGCGGTGATTGCGTATATTTCCTTGTTTATCGACAAAATCACGAGCATCATTGTTAAACAACGGGTTACGTTCTCTGCCTTCACGAATAATGATGTGCTCATGTCTGCTGCCATCGGTACCAAAAATGAAATCTCCTGACAAAATACTTGTATCTCGTGCCGAAATTAAAGTGGCGGCAGCTGCATCTCCAAAAATAGAGCGGTTGGCTTTGTCTTTGGGATGAATGGTTTTAGTAATGGCCTCCGAGGTAACGAGCAGAACTTTTTTTGTCTGCCCCGCGCCAATTAAACTGTCTGCCAGGCTTAACCCATATAAAAACCCCGTACAGCCCTGGTTAAAATCCAAGGCTCCGCAATGGGCAGGCAAGTCAACTCTGTCGTGCAGGATGCAGGCCGATGGGGGCGTAATATAATCACCTCCGGCTGAACAAAACAATAGGTAGCCAATTTCATCCGTATCCACGCTAAATTCAGCAAATAGCCGTTCCACCGCCTTGGCTCCCATGTCCACGGAAGTTTCGTTTTTTGCAGTAATATGCCGGTTTGAAACACCTGTTAACCGGGTCATTTCCTGTATTTTAAATCCAGGAAACTCTTCCTGTAAGCCTGCATTGGTCAATACATGTAAGGGGTAATAAGTGGCAATATGTTCAATTTGTGAATATTTCATTTTTTGTTTTTTGCGGCCTTAGTTGAGATATCCTGATAATAGGCCGCATTTTTGGTGTCTCCAATGTTGTGATAATACGATGCTAAAAACCCGGACACTTCACCGCCTGCACCTAATTTTACTGCCTTTTTAAAATGTGACAACATGGCGGTGGTATCATTTGCCACAAAAGCATAGTTGCCTAAATTGATATAGGGCTGATAGCTCTCAGGGAACAACTGAATCAATTTTTCATTTTCCTGAATAGCCGCCTGGATATCCCCCGACTTATAATACATATTTGATAACCTGGACATGCTCACAACCGTTGGGCCATCTGCTTCAATTTCCTTTTGATAGTAGAAAGTGGCCGAATCCCATTGTTGTTGCATTTCATACGTATTGCCCAAATTGTAAAATGAACTTCCGTTTTTTGGATCATATTTGATGGCATCGTGAAAATAGCCAATGGCTTTGTTGAAATAAGCTATACTTTCCAGATGTGCTTTTTCTGCCTCCTCCAAACGGTCTTGCTTTTTATACCCTTTTTCTCTAATCAAAGCCTGATTTCCGTGTATCCTGGAATAAATTATACCCAAACTATTGATAGAAGCTACGTGACTTGAATCAAGCGCAACAGCTTTGAGAAAGTGCTCCTCTGCTTTGTTAATCATCTTAATAACAAATTTGTATGGATTTACCGGTTTGGCCAGTTCTTTATTTACCCGCGAAATGATATCAGAAGCATATAGGTTATTGGCCTTCACTGAATTATCAAGGCGATTCATGTCAGCTTCAAACAAGGTTTTTAACGTTTTCCATTGCGTATTTCGATAATGGACGTAATACCCATAGGGTATCAATATGGCCAATACCACCAAAACAAGACCTGTAATCTTCCCGGATCCAACTATGCCCCGGGTTGGTTTTACTTTAAATAATATGAAAAGCACCCAAACAAGTGCCATAGCAAATGAGAGGGAGGCGAAAAACACAAACCGATCGGCCACAATTCCCGGAACAGGTTTCACAAAATTGGCATACATCGACATGTGTACCAGAAAGAATAGAATGACAAAGGAGATGAGTTTTTTTTCCTTCAGGTTGATTATCGCAATAATGAACAATCCAACATAAACACCTGCCGAAAAAATCACCCAGACATTATTAAATCCCACAATGGGAATCATATTATATCCATAATAATACAAGAGGGGGAATGGGATAATCAATAACTTGAGATAAAACCCCAAACCGTAAAAACCAGTAGCAATGCGCTTTACGAAATTTGTTTCAAAAACCAACGGGTTCTCCATAAAGGAATATACCCGGTTTGTAGCCGGCAAGAGCAACATCCTCAAACCAAAAACCAACACGATGATCCCCAACGAAATACCCACGAAAGCGATGAGTCTCTTTTTTGAAATATCAGTAAAGAAATAGAGCACCAAAGGGAAAACAGCTATCTCAACAATGGCTGTCTCTTTCGATATCAACGCCAACAAAAAATAAAACATCCCAATGATCAAATGGATCGTTTTATCGCGATCAACCCACCTGATAAATTGCATAATGGCTAAGAAAGCAAAAATAAAATGCAGAAGGATATCCCGGTTTTTTATGCTCGCAACTACTTCTGTATGCGTAGGATGAGCAATAAACAGGACCACTATCAAAAAAGCAAACCAGGGATTATATTCCCTGAGTAACCGATTAAGCACCCTGAATAAAATCAGCGCCGCCAAAATATACAACAGCAGGTTGATGCCATGACTGATATATGGATTGTACGGACTGTTTGCAGTAAACTGGTACTCCAGGGCGAAGGTGGCCCGTGTTAGTGCCCTGTAACCATATGCTTGTTCCCCATTATCTGAATACAGGGTGGTAAATATTTCAGGTATGGCCTTGATACCCTGAATATTTTGTTCGTTGGAAATGTTGATGTAATTATCATCCAGCGAAAAATAATTAAAAATAGTATTGTAATAGAGAAGCATGGTCAGGATAACCAAAATCCAGCTGAAAATGAGGCGCTGTTTTTTTTCTGTCTCAACTATCCTGAGTGAATTAACAGCAATCTTTCCTTTAATCTTCCCCATATAGATTTTTTTTGGCAAAGATAATTGGAATTCTATGAAGCAAAAAAATAAAAAGCACGATCAAAAACTTACTTTTGCATTTTCGCAAACCAGAAATCATGTACGATTTTCTTAAAGATTATAATGATCCCCTCGTTAGGCAATCTGCCACCTACCTGGAGGTGATTGTAAGAAGAACCATAGAAACACCCGAACATGTGGTTTATAGGTTTCTTGAAGATGGCATCAATGAATCGGAAATACTTACCTATGGAGCGTTAGCTAATCAGGCAAAGGCTGTTGGTTATGCGCTTCAGCAGAAAGGAAAAAAAGGGGATCGGGTACTCTTGTTGTTTCCTGCCGGGCTCTCTTACGTGGCTGCATTATTCGGCTGCTTTTATAGCGGATTAATTGCCGTTCCTGCGTACGCACCCCGAAAAAACAGGGGTGTAAAACGACTCTTATCGATTGTAGCGGATGCCGATGCAAAAATTTGCCTGGTTACCCGTCAAATTTTTGATGATATAGAGCGTAACTTCCACAACGAGCCCCTGCTTCGAAACATGAAGTGGATTATTTACGAAGAAATTAAACCGGAGGAAGCTCCACGATTCACACCAACCGAAATCTATCCTGAAGACATCGCCTTATTGCAATATACCTCCGGCTCCACAGGCCACCCCAAAGGTGTGATGATCACGCAGTTGAACCTGCTTTATAACTCTGAGTATATCCGCCAATCATTTGGTTTAGGCAAACACACGATCGGGATGCACTGGTTGCCTGTTTTTCACGATATGGGTTTGATTGGCGGTATATTGCAAGTGGCTTACATTGGAGCCATTAATATTGGAATGCCACCTGGTGTCTTTTTAAAAAATCCGGTGAGTTGGCTTCAGGCAATAACTAAATATCGTGCCACCACCGGGGGAGGGCCAAATTTTACTTATGACTTTTGTGTTCAGAAAACTACTGAAGAAGAAGTTGCAAAACTCGATTTAAGCAGTATGACGGTATTTTATTGCGGTGCTGAACCCATCCGACAATCTACCTACCAGTCGTTTACGACTCATTTTGCAAAATCCAACGTCAGTCCAAAACAGCTATATTCTTGTTATGGTATGGCTGAAACCACCTTAATCGTCACCGGAGGCTATCCCGATGAAGAACCTGTTTTTTTAAACCTGGATACAGAAGCCCTATCGAATAACAAAGTTATTGTAACCGAGAACCATAAAAAATCAGTCACAATTGCTGGTTGTGGACATACCTGGATGGAAACCGTGGTCAAGATTGTAAACCCTGATACTTTCGTACCTTCGGCACTAAATGAGATTGGCGAAGTTTGGGTGAAAGGACCCACAGTAGCCAAAGGTTATTGGAACAAGGCCGAGGAAACCCATCGTACTTTTCATGCCGTGACAAATGAAGGAGAGGGACCCTTTTTGCGTACCGGCGATTTGGGTTTTATTCACGAAAGTGAATTGTATATTACCGGACGGCTTAAAGACCTGATCATCATCAGGGGAGCCAACCATTACCCAAGCGACATAGAGTTTACTGTGCAAAAAGCACATTCTGCTTTGCGGGAAAACAGTGGCGCCGCCTTTCCAATTACACATAAAAACCAGGAAGTTCTGGTGATTGTGCAGGAGCTGGAGCGGACAGCCTTGAGGAATACCGATCATGAAGCCGTGATCGCAGCCATCAGGACAGCCATCGCGGAAGAGCATGAAATTGAAGCACATGCAGTGGTCCTGATAAAAACAGGAAGTGTTCCACTTACTTCCAGCGGTAAAATACAACGCCGGCAAACCAGGTACGAATACCTGAACAATGAGCTTCAGGTGGTATCATATTGGGAAAAAGAAACCGCCATGCAGGCCGAAATGGTAGAAAAAGAAATCCCAACGGAGGAAATCCTGAAGGAATGGCTGATCAGCTGGATCATCAGAAATCAACAGTTCAGAAGGCAGGATGTGGATCCCGACAAAAACATCATCCATTATGGCATCGATTCACTGGCAGCTGTAACCCTTGAGTCGGAAATCAGTGATCGGTTTGGTTTTCAGTGGCACGTGTCCTCTTTTATGCTAAACCCAACCATTAATGGATTGGCTAAGGAAGGGATGATACTCTTTGAAGAACGAGACAGGTAAGGTAAACCGGGTAGTATGCTTCTACCTGTGCAATCGTTAATTATACAACATCCACTACCGGATTTTGAATTCAGAAATTTAATTTTTCGTGCCCGGAAATTGTTTTTCCTTCAGGGTTCATTATCCCATCTTCAAACAATATAAGCCATAATGGCAGGTAAAGTTTTATTGAAATAAGCATTAACGGTCATAATGGCATAAAATAAGTGTCATTTTTATTTTTTTAAAGATTGGAACGGGAGTTGAAAAGTCAATGGTTGTAATATAAATAACACATGTTTAACAAAAAAATAACAACCATGAACTTAGTTAGATTTAACCCCGGCCTCTTAAGCCTGTTCGACGATCTGGAAAAGTCGCGTTTTGGCTTAAACAAAGAATTTAGTGGCGATGTGCCATCCGTCAACATCATCGAAAACGACCAGGATTTTGTTCTGGAGTTGGCTGCACCCGGAAAACGCAAGGAGGATTTCAAGATTAATCTTGAAAACCAAGCACTCACCATCTCCAGCGAGGTGAATGACGAAAAGCAGGAAAACCAAAAGAACTACACCCGCAGGGAGTTTGTTTACAGCAGTTTTAGCCGCTCGTTTAATTTACCAAAAAATATTTTTTTGGATAAAGTAACAGCCGATTACAAAGACGGTATTCTTAACATAACGCTTCCCAAAAAAGAAGAACCCAAACTTAGCAGAGAAATCAGCATCAGCTAAAATAGTTTGCCAAAAAAAAGCCGACGTTAATAAACGCCGGCTTTTTTTTAATTTGATAATTGATTGGACTTGAGTAATATCCAAAGCATTTGATCCAATTATTTTGGGAGGTTTTTCTTATTGCTGCTTTTGTATCGCTTTCGTGTTTCAATTTTTTGCAACTCCCGGTCGATCACTAGACCTGCTATTGCCTGTGCCTGCCTCTCTATGCCGGGTTCGCCGAGTGCACGGTTGAAACTGGCTTCGTTAACATCATGCCGGTAAATCAGATGGACTAACCTGGAAATATCATGCTTAAGTAAGTCCTTGATGAACAAACCAAGTCGTTCTTCCAACATCTGGCGGTTGAGCGTTTCATATTCTCCCGGCGAGGGTTCCCCCAGTTTCTTTATTTCTTCATTCATGATTAAATATCCCTAAAGTCTTTTTTCTTGTTCAGTTTTAAATCTTGCAGGATGCTGGCCTTCACATTAATGCTAAAATTCCAGCTTTGACGGGCTCCTGTTGGAATCCAGCTGAAACGCATTTCCCAGCAGTGCAAATCACGGTATAGATTGATGGAGGTATAGGAAAGTTTATTCTGGGTAAAATCCCATCCGGAGTTAAAGGTAAATTTCCATTTGGGTGTGATATTCACCTGGCCCGAAAACCCAAGCGTTTGTACGATGGTCTCGGTAGGAACCTTCATGTAGTTGATATAGTTGAACTTGTTGGTATAGGTAAAATTGTAGTTGAGCGAAAGCGACCAGGGGATTTTCCAATCCACGAAGTCATCAGGATTGTTTTCAATTTCATCCATTTCGGCCTCTGTCGCATTGGGTGGGGTTTCAGGAGTAGATTCAGTTTCCTTCTTACCTTTATTTTTCCCCAACTCCTTATCGCTGATGCTATAGCTCATGCTTAATCTCCAGGAAGTATTATCGATGCGCAACAATTTACGGTTGATGTCCCATTCGTACTTATTGTATCTGTATCCTGCTGAGTCGGCGGCGTATGGATCCCACAACGAGTTGTATTGAATAGAAAAACCCTTCCACAAGGTGGTACGCCCACTCATGGAGATCATCGACATTTTTAAGGAGTCGGCAGCCAGATTATAACTTCCCGAGATATTGAAACTTTCGATCAGTACAACCTTTCTTAGTCCGGTGATGGTATCTTTTCTCGAGGGAATTTTCATCTCCAGGTTATTCCCCAAGCTAAATGTAATGCTTCCCGATTTTTGGCCCGGTGGTGAGCCAAACAACGATTCCTTAAATTGGGAATATTGTACCTCGTTTCCATCTTTATCCAGGTAATTGCCATAATACCCATAGCTATCCATACTGAAATCGGGTGTGTAGGAGAACCCCAAACTTGGGGTAAGAACGTGCCTGATGGCACGGACGGGACCCTTTTTAAAACGGGCCATTCCAAATAATTTGGTTGAAAGGCTGGTACTTAAACTATAATCATAAGCATTTCGAAAACCGGGAATGGTGTCTTTCTTATTGAATCCAATGATGGTGTCGTTACCTATAAAAAGGGTGTCGTTTACCCAATCACGAATTCGGATGGTTTGGCTGGCCATTCGGTCGGTAAAATTAATGGAATTACTTAACGTGAAAAACTGAAGTACCTTTATTGGAAGAGCAATGGGAATTTTGTGGACGGCTCCCCATTGCATCTCATTGTCCCACATGGTTTGAGTAAAAATTGTTGAGTCGGAGGTACTCGCGGTATTTCGGGCATTGGTCGAATAGGTCACGCTCAGGTCTTCGTAGAACTTCTTCTTGCTGCTCCCTTCTCTTCGCAATGGATAAAACCTATTGACTGAAAAATTAAGCTCCGGGAGAGTCATATCCACCACATGTGTTTTGGTGTTTTGCCGGTGACTGGCATTCAGGGTCAGAAAATATTGGCTGTTCCAGTTACGTTGGTAGGCCACACTCGACTGAAATTCATTGCTCAGGTAATCTTCAGCTGAAACCACGTTGTATTTTACATAATTGGAACTCACGATATTCACATTGGCTGTAAAAGTACTGTTAGGCCTGGCTTTTGGATCCTGTTGATGAGACCATCGGATGCGGAAGTCACGTGTGTCCGAATAATCAGGTGAATCTTTCGTGCCCACAATATTTTGGGCATAACCCAGGTTGAAATCACCTCCGTAACGGTATCTTTTTTTGTAACGATAACGCGGTTTTACGCCCCAGCTCCCCCTCGAATAAACATCTGCCAGTACCTGTAAATCCATGTAATCGTTTATAGCCCAGTAGTATCCTCCGTTTTCAAGAAAAAAGCCACGTGTATTCGATTCACCATAGGTGGGGATGACAATTCCGGAAGTTTGGCCCGATTTGTTAGGGAAAAATCCAAACGGAAGTGCAAGTGGGGTTGGCATGCCTTCAATTTCAAGATAAGCAGGACCAGTTACAATTTTTGAATCAGGGATTACCCGTGCCTTGTTAAATTTAAAACCATAATGCGGATGCTCTTCTAAATTACAGGTAGTATACGACCCATGAAAAATGTTTACCGTATTGTCCTTGAGTTTTTTAACTTGTTGACCATGCAAAAATCCCTGATCATCTTCGGTAATGACACTCGAAATGATCCCTTTTTGTGTGTCGAAATTGTAAGTCATGGTTTTCGACTTAAACGTTTGTCCTGCCTGCGTAAATTCCGGATTTCCTATCATTTTTCCTGATGAATCGGCAACCCCTGCAGCGTAAACCGTATTGGTCGACATATCTACTTCTATGTAAGCAGCTTTTAAAGTGATGTCTTTATAAGTTACCACCGCTTCGCCATAAAGAAATATTTTGCGGTGTATGATGTTCTCAACAATACTATCACGCGCTGTCCGTTTAACCTCTGCGTCAATTTTGTTGGACTTTTTCTTTTGAATCGTATCGTTTGTATTGCTTGTATTTATTAAAGTGTCGTTTGTTATTGATTCATTAAAATTGAGGGTGTCCGCCTGAACTGACTGATTTGAATCAGGAGGCATCAAACTTGTCCCCGGCATTGAAATGGAATATAATTTATCGCAGTATAAAACGATGAGTATTAACCAAACCCATGTTAATAATTTGCCCGAAGAGTGAACTTTCAACAAAATCGTTTGGTTTACTTTTGTTTAATAATGGATATTTTTCTTAAAGTTGCAAATATAGTACCAAAAAATCAGAACCTGATCAACTTGAAACGAATCTGGATCATAACAATTGTGTCGCTGGCTATCTTCTTGCCAAATCAATGGATATTGGCCCAAAAGGGTACCAAAATCACTACGGTGGTTATAGATGCAGGACATGGGGGAAAAGATCCGGGTGCCTCGACAAAAAGGGTGAAAGAAAAAGACATCGCGTTGTCGGTGGCTCTGAAAGTAGGCGGGTATATTGAAGCACAATTTAAAGATGTTAACGTAATATACACCCGTAAAACGGATCGGTTTATTCCGCTTTACGAGCGTGGTGAAATAGCCAACAAAAACAATGCTGATTTATTTATTTCTATTCATTGCAATGCCAACAACAGTTCATCCATCTTTGGTTCTGAAACCTATGTACTTGGTATTGAGGAAAAAAGAACCAAGTTAAATATGAACGTGGCGATGATGGAAAACGCGGCTATTTTACTCGAAGAAGATGCTTCTGAAAAATATGGCGATTTCGACCCAACATCACAGGAAGCCATTATTGGTTTATCTCTTTTTCAAAATATCTACCTTGATCAGAGTTTGTCGTTTGCCTCCAACGTTCAACAGCAGTTCACCGAACGGGTGGGCAGGAAAGACCGCAGTGTTCACCAGGCCGGATTTTTAGTATTATGGAAAACCGCAATGCCTTCGGTGTTGATAGAGTTGGGATACCTTTCGAACCCCAATGAGGAATCCTTTCTTGCCTCTGAAAAGGGGCAGGTATACCTGGCATCAGCCATTTACAGGGCTTTTAAAGACTATAAACTTGAATTTGAGAAGGAAAACAAAGCCTATGCCTATCGGGCTGAAGCACTTAATCAAAATCAACCTGAACAGGTACAAGAAAAAGAAGTGATTGCGGATACAAGCACAGTGCCCAGGGAATTAGAGTTTCTTGTTCAATTCTATACAAGTCCGCGACAACTGCCGCTGAATGATCCACGTTTTAAACAATTGGCCGGAATATCCTATTATGAACACAATGGTTTGTATAAATATACTAGTGGACATTTTAGCAGGATGGAAGAGGCGTCGAAGCATCAAACAAAGGTGCGAAAGCAGGGATTTGGAGATGCTTTCGTCATCGCGGTTTATCAGGGGAAACGCATCCCTGTTAGCGAGGCAAGGCAAATCCAGTTGTCTGAAAATTAGAACTGCATATTAATTAATGGCTTTTTTTCGATGCAATAAAACAAAATATGTACCTTAGCGTTTTTAAATTACAATGGCAGAAAAAAAAGTAAACCGATATAAAGCCTATGGTATTGGCCTAAGTTTTATTGTTGCACTCGTCCTTTTTATATGGGGCTTCAACTTCTTAAAAGGCAATGATATTTTTGGGAAAGAAACCGTTTATTTTTCTGAGTATTATCAGGTAAACGGGTTAGTGAATGCGAACCCGGTGATGATAAATGGTTTACGTGTTGGCAAAGTTAAGGATATCTATTTTAACCCTGACATGTCGGGTCGTATCATCGTTTCGTTTACACTTAGTAACGATTTCCCCGTACCAGTAAATTCAGTGGCGCGGATTTTTAGTTCGGATTTAATGGGCTCCAAAGCCATTGACCTGGTTTTGGGTGATTCGAAGCAATTTGCCCGCGATGGTGACACAGTAAAGTCGGAGGTGGAGGCAGGTTTGATGGCCGAAGTAAATGCACAGGTGCAGCCAATAAAAAAGAAGGCGGAAGATTTGCTGGCTTCGATGGATACGCTGGTGGTGGCTTTTCAGTTAATATTTAATGCGTCAGCGCGAGATAACCTGAAGGAAAGTTTTAACAATATCAGGATGACCTTCGAAAATCTGGAAAATGCCACAGGAAATATTGATAACCTGGTAGTTACCGAATCTGGTCGAATTTCTTCCATTCTAATCAGGTTGGATTCACTTGCCCTGATATTGAGTCAAAACAGGCAGAATTTTGATCAGATCATCTCAAATTTCAAGTTAATCAGCGATTCGCTTGCCCAATCAGACATCCCTGCTACTTTTTCCAATATCAATACCACTCTGGCCGAGATGCAGAAGTTGTTAAGTTCTATTGAACAGGGAAAAGGTACCCTGGGTCAGTTGATGGTAAACGACAGTTTGTACAATCAATTAAATAACTCCGCGGCCAGCCTCGACTCGCTGCTGAAGGATATACGGGAGAACCCCAAGAGGTATGTTAAATTCGCGGTTTTTTAAGTTGTTCATTCGTCCACACTCAAAAAAAAAGACGGTTCAGATGAGCCGTCATTTTTTTTGCAAAAAAAGCAATCGTTAAATTACTTTTACATTTACTGCATTAAGTCCTTTTTTACCTTGTTGTAATTCAAACTCAACGTTATCACCTTCGCGAATTTTGTCGATTAACCCAGAAATGTGCACAAAGTGTTCTTTGTTGTTCCCT
>PCUL01000426.1:69718-71215 GCA_002771745.1 Bacteroidetes bacterium CG18_big_fil_WC_8_21_14_2_50_41_14 | reverse complement strand
GAAGAATTTTACTGTTCCTTTACTCATTGTAGATAATTAAAATATTAAAATACAAAGATATTGTTATTTAATAACTTAAAGGCATATTTTTAAAAAAAATTATGGGAACACAATTTTTTTTGTGGATATCCACTTCTCATGATCGAAAATGGTAGTGATAATAATTCCCTTAAAGTCTCGCTCAGGCTTCCATGTGGCATGTTTACCACTGCAAAAGAATACTCCCAGTTCATGGCCAGCCTCATCAGTCAGTCTGACTTTATAATCGCTTCTATGGGGAAATTCAAAATTGATCACGCCCCGCGATGGGTTTGGGTAAACCAAAATATTCGGATCGTTAAGTGTATGATCTGATGTCGATACAATCGTTTTGTCCCACACCGCAAGGGTATATTCGCCCAGTTGCAGTTCATTCACAAAAATATACCCTATCATCCACGTTCCCAGTACTTCCTGAGGAATCATGTGCCATTCCTCAACCGAATTGGCCCGGTACAACAGTACGATAGAGTCGTTGCCGGAAAGTATCAAACTGTCGTCCAAATATCCTCCCCGGCTATAGTAAAACCTGCCTCGTGCTTTGAAACTATCCGAAAGTAATCCCTCTGTTTGCCAATATCGGTATGGCGATAACCGCAAGCCTTCTATGGGCGCTTTCAAAGAGTCGGGGGCTGCCCAGTGATGGGTAACCCGTAACAATGATGAATCGGTACATGCGTCCAGATAAAGTTTAAAATAAGTATCGGGAAAGGTGTATTCCTGCGGAGACGAAAACACGTTAAAATTGTCGGAAGTGGCATCACAAGCGGTTTCAAAAGGGTCGATCATAATGGCAACGGGATTAAAGTCGATTATCTTAATCGAGTGTCCAGAGACGCCGGAAAAGTGAATGGTATCGGTTTGAAATCGAAAATGATTGTCCATAAATCCTACTTGAACTACCACATCCATGGCCAGGAAGTCGGCTCCTTTATATTTCTGTTGCGGGTAAATATCTACCCGAAATTCATTCCCAACAGGTGTTACTCGGCTTGAGTCAATTGAAAAATGCGGAGTTCCGGGCGTGAATACCCAGGCATCAAAAAAACCAATCAGGTCGATCCCGGTATAAGAAGTTAAAAAATCACGCATTTCTTCGGATGAAACCGACTGGTATGCAAAATGATTCAAATAAGCTGTTACTGACTCAAAAAATAGTGAATCCCCCAAATAAGCCCGCAACGCGTTTACCACGGTTCCCCCTTTGTCATAAGCTGTTTTTCCATAGGTAACTTCCTGGGGAATATTGTTTAATGGCCAATAACCACCATCAATGATGTGCGCCTTCAAAAGCATCTCTTTATGTTTGGCGCGCATGGTCTGAACAAAATTTTCGTGGCTGTATAATACTTCCAGATAGTACAATTCGCAAAAAGTAGCCCAGCCCTCATTCAACCACATGTCTTCGGCAGAAGAGCAGGTTACTTCATCACCGAACCACATGTGCGACAATTCGTG
>PCUL01000426.1:44271-69702 GCA_002771745.1 Bacteroidetes bacterium CG18_big_fil_WC_8_21_14_2_50_41_14 | reverse complement strand
GCTCCATGGCGCCAATGGCTGTTGAAGTGTAGCCTATTTTTTCAAAGGGGTAAGGTCCGAAATGAGATTCAAAAAAATCCATGATCGAATGCAGGTTAACAAAGGTGCCAGCCACCTTACCTGTATCAGCGGGCCGCGAAAAAATCCCGATGGGGATGGTATCCTCCATACCTGGATAAGTATCTGAATATAAAACGTAATCACCCGTTGCAACCGACACCAGATAGGTAGGAATTTCATGTACCATCTGCCAATGCCACGTTGTGGTTCCATCGCCATTGTCAATGGTTTCGGTGAGGAGGCCGCCACTGGTGGCCATCAAACCATTCTCCAGGGTGGTATACACATCATAGGTGGCGCGGTCGGTAAAATCATCCACACACGGAAACCAGGTTTTCCCCAGATTGTGTGGTATCGAAACGAATCCAACTCCTAAATTAAATGTGTAATCACCCGAAAAATGATACCCTCCCCAATCTTCATGAAATGGTTGTCCATGATAATAGATGGTCGCGGTGATGGTATCATTCATTGCCAAAGGATTAGCAAAGAGAATATGCATCGTTTTTTCGGCCTGATTGAAGAAATGCTGTAGTCCGTCTACAATCACCGAATCAACCGTAAGAGACTCCAAATTAAGCGGAACCTGAAATAATCCCTCAATCCTGGTAACAAAATTGATTTCAGTGTACCCTGAAATGGTTTTGGAGTTGGTGTTCACGTTCTGTAAATGGATGTTATAATGCAAGGCATTCAGGGTGTCGCCAATGGATTGGGCAGCGATAAATCCAGATGGTAAACAGGATACAATGATTAGAAGAAAATATTTTCTCATTTCCGGGTGTTTAAAAAGTTAAAAGTAATGATAAAATGACAGAATTTTGTAGAAATTTAAAATAGGATGCGGCAAATTTCGTTTATTCTGCAATATGCTGCAAGGGTAACCGGAATTGGTTTCGTGACTGTTCGTTACTGAACAATTTCTGTTGTGCAATGAACAGCCAAATAGTTTGTTTTTTAACGATTATTAAACAGTTGTTTGGGGTTCAAATACTTATATTTGTGGCACATTTTTAGTTGATACAATAGGATATTAAAAAATACAGGCATGAATAAAAAAACGCTGGCTCTGATATTTGGAGTTTTACTGATTGTCATAAGCAACGACCTTTTAGCCCAGAAAGAATGGACTCTCGAAGAATGTATCCAATATGCATACGAAAACAACATTGCAATAAAGAAGAGTATCATCAGCGTTGAATCAGCTGATGCTGATTTACTTCAAAGCAAGTTAAACCTGTTGCCGACAGCTAACGGAAGTGCTTCTCAGAGCTATCGTTGGGGTAGAAACCTAAATCCGCAATCAAACCTATATGTAACCGAACAAACAGATCAAACCAATTTTGGATTAAGCTCGGATTTAACCTTATTTAATGGTTTACAGCAAATAAATAACGTTCGTAAAACGCAATTTGACTATTTGGCTGTTAAATACGATTCTGATAAAATCAGGAATGATATATCTTTGAATGTCGCAGCAGGTTATTTGCTAATCTTGTTTAATATTGAACTGGTTAAAAACGCAGAACGTCAGGTACAAACATCACAGGACCAGGTCAATAGAACAACAAAACAAGTTGAGGCAGGTGCATTGGCACGTGGTAACCTTTTTGACATTCAGGCACAGGGTGCCAGTGAAGAAGCCAATTTGGTAAGTGCCCAAAACAATTTGATGCTGGCTTACCTTGACCTGATGCAATTACTCGATTTGGAAGCAAATACTAAGTTTGATGTTGAAAAACCCCTGTTGGAAATTATCGGAACTCCCACACTTTTGCCGGCTGAAATGATTTATAATAAGGCGGTTACATTGATGCCTGAAATAAAAAGTGCAGAATACAGGGTACAAAGTGCCGACCGAAGTTTGGCCATTGCAAAGGGAATGCGCAGCCCACGTCTATTTGCTTCTGGTTCTTATGGAAGCGGTTTTTCACGGCAAATACTTGAAATAACTGGATATACTCCTGAAGGAGTTCCCATTTTCGGCGACATAAAAGCCTTTAATCTACAGCTTAAAGACAACCGTTCAGGAAGCGTTTATTTTGGGTTAAACATACCTATATTCAATGGATATCAGGTTACTACCAATATCAACCAATCGAGAATGTATCAGGAAACAGTGGATTTGAACCTTCAATCTGAAAAACTGCGTCTTCGTAAAAACATTGAATCATCCTACGCTGATGCCATTGCAGCCTATCAAACTTACCTGGCGCGCAAAAAAAGTGTAGATGCTTACATTGAGGCATTCAAGTATACCGAAGAAAAATTTAATGTGGGCATGGTGAATTCAACTGACTACAATGTGGCAAAAATTCAGCTTGCCAATGCCGAATCGGATCTGGCTTCTTCAAAATTTGATTACATCTTCAAAACCAAAATCCTTGACTTTTATCTGGGCAAAACCCTTTCGTTAAATGATATTGCCAACGTTAAGGTGAATTAAAAACATCCTATCGATTTTAACTATAAAGTAGTACTTTTACCGTTGAATCCTCAACAATATAAACCGCGTTAAAAATGGCAAAGACAAAGAAAAATAAAATCTGGATAGGCATTGCCGTTGTTGTCGTATTAGCAATCATTGTCGTCCTGGCGATTAAAAAGGGAAGGAATTCGGGGAGTGTGAAAGTGGCTACAGAACAAGTTGAAACCAGAAAAATAGTTGAAACGGTGGCAGCCAACGGGAAAATCCAACCAGCGAAAGATGTTAAAATAAGTCCTTATATCTCAGGTGAAGTAATTGATCTGTTTGTTAAAGAAGGTGAGTTTGTTGAAAAAGGACAGAAACTGGCCAAAATTGATCCGGAGATCTACATTTCAGCCTATCAGAAAATGGAGGCAGCTGTCAATACTTCTAAAGCCAATGAAGCCAATTCAAAAGCACGGTTGGTTCAAAGCGAATCGCAATTTAATAAGTCGACACTGGATTTTGAACGGACTAAAACGCTTTTTGAGAAAGACGTGGTGTCGCAGGCTGATTTTGATGCAGCCAAATCTGCTTTTGAAGTAGCCAAGGCCGATGTTACAGCAGCCAAGGAGAGTTATAAATCAGGCCAGTTTCAGGTGAGCAGTGCGGAGGCCAGCCTTAGGGAATCCAGGGAAAACCTGGATAGGACTACCATTTTCTCGCCCAACGATGGGACCGTTTCTAAATTAAATGTTGAAGTAGGAGAACGGGTAACAGGAGCTTCTCAGTTTTCTGCAGGAACAGAAATCATGCGCATTGCCAACCTCGACATACTGGAAGTAAATGTGGAAGTCAACGAAAACGACATCGTTCGTGTGAAACTTTTTGATACTGCAACCATCGAAGTAGATGCCTACTTAAATCGGAAATTTAAGGGATTGGTCACCGAGATTGCTACTTCTGCCAACACCTCTGGAGTAAGTGCCGACCAGGTGACTAATTTTGATGTAAAAATCAGCATGATGAAGCAGTCGTATGAAGATTTGATTCGTCCCGAAAACCTGATTGCCTCCCCATTCCGTCCCGGTATGTCAGCAACGGTTGAGATTGAGACCGAAACAGCCGTTAATATCCTGACCATCCCTATTCAGGCTGTCACCACGCGCGCCGACAGCACCGGCAGAACTAAATCTGAACGTGAAAAACGTGAAGAAACCCAGGGAAAAGACAAGGATGACAGCCAGCTAAACACGAAGCCTGAGCAGGTAGACGAATATGTATTTCTTTATGCTGAAGGAAAGGCAAAACTACAGAAGGTGAAAACAGGTATACAGGACAATACCTACATTCAAATACTTACCGGGCTACAAAAAGGGGATGAGGTCATCACGGCTCCCTATCGTGCTGTTTCCAAAACCCTGAAAAATGACGATGAGGTTGAAAAAGTACCTTTGGAGGAACTTTTTCAATCAGATAAAGATTAGCCCCACTTCTTGGCAACTATACTTAGCATAGAAACCTCTACCCGTGTTTGTTCAGTGGCCATTTCCATGAACGAAAACGTTGTGGTTGTAAAAGAAACCCACGTGTCCAATTCGCACGCCGAATTGATCACGTTGTTATGTCAGCAGGCGTTGCTGGAAGCAGGGCTTGAATTTTCAGGGTTGGATGCTGTTGCTGTTAGTCAGGGACCAGGCTCGTATACCGGTTTGCGTATTGGCGTTTCTACCGCGAAAGGTTTATGTTATGGGCTGGATATTCCACTCATTGCAGTATCTACTTTAGAGGCAATGGCGTTGGGCATGATTACTACCACACCTCATCCTGAGAACGCAGTTTTCTGTCCTATGATTGATGCCCGCCGCATGGAAGTTTATAATGCTGTTTTCTCATCACATTTGAAGTTAATCAATCCGGTTGAAGCTACTGTTGTAGATGAGGACTCTTTTGGTAACTTTCTGGCCAATCATCCTGTCTATTTTGCCGGAGATGGCGCGGCCAAATGTGCTCAAGTACTAGCACATCATGGCCATGCGCGGTTTTTATCTGATTTCAACCCTTCTGCCAGGTGGGTTGCCACTTTGTCCGAGCGGCATTTTAAAGATTCCGTTTTTACCGATATCGCTTATTTTGAACCCTATTATTTAAAAGACTTTATTGCCGGAATTCCCAGGATTAAAGGATTAACATAATAAAAACGGGTGTTGCGAACCTTTTTATTAATGAACCAATTTCGTAGGTGGAGAGACTTCTTTATCAAAATGCACATCCATTTGCGGGAACGGAATGCTGAGGCCATGATTGCCGGCTTCTTTATAAAATTTTTCATTTATATCGAAAAACACACCCCAATAATCAGCGGTAATAACCCAGGCACGGGCAGCAATATTTACTGAACTATCACCCATTTTCTCCAACCCGACAAATGGTTCGGGGTCAGAAAGAATCCTTGAATCATTGTTAAAGAAACCAAGAATCATCGACTTGGCATCTTCAAAACTGTCGCCATACGAAACGCCAAAAGCCCAGTCGACCCGACGGTTTTTTTGTTTGCTGAAATTCACCAATGGGTTGTTCGACAAGCTACCGTTAGGGAGGAGGATGGTTTTATTATCAGGGGTAGTTAAAACAGTAAAAAAGATCTGTATCTCAATCACAGTTCCTGAAAAGCTGGAGGCCGAAATAAAGTCTCCGACCTCAAAAGGCTTAAAGGAAAGTATCATGGCACCACCAAAAAAATTAGAAAGTGTGCCGTTCATAGCAAAGGCAAAACCGGCTGATATAGCGGTCATGATGGCAATAAAAATGGTCATCTCCACGCCCGCGATACTCAGAGCTGATATGATCAACAGAATCTTTAGAACAATCCCGGTAAAGCTTCTGAGGAAGGTTTTGAGTGAGGCATTCATATTGTTTTTATCCATCAGATGACTCATTTTCTTCAGAGCGAAGCTGATAAGCCGAAATCCGACAACGAGCACAACAATGGCCAACAACAATTTCAAACCATATTCAACTCCTTTGTCATTTAACCATTCCATGATACCAGAACCGTGTATTGTAATCTTATCAATTGAGTTCATACTATTTATTTTCATATTTTATAAAAATTTTATTGGTCTTACATAGCCAGGGTTAAATACCTATGACATATAAGCCTCTCGAATTCAAATATCGATTAATATCCCAAACAGATTCCCAATCCTTTTGCCGTTCTGATTAGCGCATTGTCCAAAGTTACTAAATTTGGTTTAGCGATGGCTTTGGCCAAAGGAACAGCTACGAATTTCGGATGGTGATAGGCCACCATCTTTCCAAAATCACCTGCGATAGCCATTTCCATGGCTTTCACTCCAAACTGGGCGGAGAGTACCCGATCGTAAGCGATGGGTACACCACCACGTTGCAGATGGCCCAGAACGGTTTCACGCATGTCGTGACGGAAACCCAGTTCTTCCAATTGCTGTATCAGCACCCTGCTTATTCCTCCTAATTTTACGTTTTCGTAACCGATTTCATTGTTCACTTTAGTTACTAAACCCTGTCCCTTGGCGTGGGCACCTTCAGAAACGACAAGAACCGCGAATCCGCGATCGTTAGTAAAGCGCTTGTCAAGAGCCTCTTTTACCTTATGGATATCATATGGAATTTCCGGAATTAAACACACTTCCGCTCCTCCTGCAACAGCTGCATTCAACGCGATCCAACCGGTATCCCTTCCCATTACCTCGAGCACGAATACCCGGTTGTGGCTGGCAGCGGTAGTAACCAATTTGTCAACGGCTTCTGTAGCAATTTCTACTGCTGTCTGAAATCCAAAAGTGCTGTCCGTGCTCGATAAATCATTGTCAATGGTTTTTGGCACACCTATGATATTCAAGCCTTTTTCAAATAATCTTTGGGAGATACGTTGTGAACCATCGCCCCCGATATTGATCACTGCATCAATGTGCATGTGCCGTATTTTTCTGATCATCTCATCCGAACGGTCATCGGTTGTCCAAACACCATTGTTGTCTTTCACGGGCCATGCAAATGGACCACCTTTGTTAGTGGTTTCGATGATCGTTCCACCCTGGAAATGAATACCGGCTACTCTTTTATTGTCGAGTACGACAATTTCGGTAGGCTCGCGCAATATTCCGTTAAATGCCTGGATGCTTCCCAGCACTTCCCAATCTCTTTCTTGTGATGCCCGGTGTACGATTGCACGAATAACGGCGTTTAATCCCGGGCAATCGCCTCCTCCAGTTGCTACCAATACTCTTTTCATTTTGTTCTAAATAATATATTGGTGCAAAACTACTGATAATTCACTTGGCAGGTTCTGTTGGATGTTTCTCTGTAAAGAAACCGGATGGAAAGGTTAAATAAATTGAAGAAAACAAGGAATTTCCCCATTCTAAAACGATTGCTTAATAGTTGGTTTGAAAAAGATTAAACAAAAATACCGGCATGGAATTCGATGCCGGTTCACTTTTATGATAAGATAAATCTTTTCTTTTACAGAGCCTCGCGAATACTTTCGGTGAGTTCTTGAAATTCATGATTGGTCAATTTAAGTTTGGGTTGTTTAAAATCCATATCATAAATTGAATTAATCGGGATGAGGTGTATGTGCGTATGCGGAACTTCCAGACCAATTACGGTAAGCCCCATGCGTTTACACGGCACCACTTTTTCAATTGCCTTCCCCACTTTTTTGGCAAAAACAATCAGCCCCTGTAGTTCGACATCTTCCATGTTAAACAGGTAGTCCGATTCTTTTTTTGGTATCACCAAGGTATGACCTACGGCTAGTGGATTAATATCCAGAAATGCCAGATACTGGTCGTCTTCGGCAATTTTCCATGAAGGAATTTCGCCTGAAATAATTTTTGAAAAAATGGTAGGCATATTCTTTAAATTATCTGTCGATTTCAATGATTTCGAAAAACATTTTCCCGGCCGGGACAGAAATTTCAACTTTATCGCCGACTTCTTTCCCGAGTAAACCTTTGGCGATAGGAGAAGAAACCGAGATTCTGCCTTTTTTAAGGTCTGATTCTTCCTCTGGCACTACTGTATATTTCATGGTAGCACCGCTTGAAGTATTTTTAATAACTACTTTGCTCAACAAATACACTTTGCTGGAATCCATTTTTGATTCATCAATGATGCGGGTATTTCGAATGACCTCCTGAAGTTTAGAAATCCTCAATTCGAGCATGCCCTGTGCTTCTTTTGCGGCATCATATTCCGCGTTCTCCGACAAATCTCCTTTATCGCGTGCTTCGCTAATTTGTTGCGAAATTTTTGGCCGTTCTTTTCTGATAAGCTGATCAAGTTCATCGCGCAGCCTCTGTAAACCTTCTTCGGTAAAGTACCTTGATTCAGACATATTGATGATTTTTGTGAGTTGATAATAAGATAAAAAGACCCTTAATCTACATTAAGGGTCTGCGATAATTGCAAAGATAATAAAATCGTTTTTTACAAATAAGGATTTTAGAAATTAAAAATAATTCCTACTGTATGGTTTCCATTAAAGGCCTTTGATTCCCTGTAGGAATAATCGATGCCGAAATAACTTCCTTTTTCTTTATTGAGAGGAACCTGTACAGATAAACCTGCACTAAAACCATTGTTGATGTTGGTATTTTCCGCATCAAGGATGTCATTGAACATGCCGTTTTCGTACGTATAGCCACTTCGTAGCATGACATATTCTTTCAGGCTCAATTCCAGTCCAAATGAAAACTGATCTTTACTAAATGAATTTGAAGTAAAGTTTCCCGCGGTGGTCAACCGATAATCTTTTGGAAAAATAAAGTCATAGGCGGCGCCAATATTCAACTGTGCCGGAATCTCGAATGATGCAGAACGTTGTTCAACAGTTGATTGGTCTCCCTGGCCTGTGATATAGGTACGAATGGAAAGCCCATCACCGGAATACTGCATTTTTGGCCCTACATTCTTAAGCGCGATACCGAATGAAATTTGCTCTTCAGCACCTGTAACATATTGAATACCTGCATCAATGGCCACTCCAACCGCGCTAACGTCCGCGATGGATTCTGAAATAACCTTAAGCAAGACCCCCGCATAAATACTACTTGAAAAGGCCTTGGCATAGGAAATGCCAAAATTCATTAAATTGGGTTTAAAAGTACCCTGTGGATCATCGGGATTAGCCACAGTTGTAATGTCTACTTCGCCGAAGGACATCGACATGATCTGAATACCTAAGGTTCCTGTTTCTCCCACATGTTGGGTTAATCCAAAAGACATGATATTCGTACCTGTTCCTTTAAGCCATTGTGTATTTGAAAATATTAGCTGAGTCCCGCCTGTAAAGGCTGTACCCGCGACATTTCCCCACATGGCTTCAAGTCCTCTGACTTTTGACATGTTGGCACTTCCCCATCCACTACTTCTGGCCCAGGGGTTTATTAAAAGTTCGGTGGCGCCAGCCTGTCCGGTTCGGTCTTTATTACCAGCTTTAAGCGTAACAGACATGGTAAAAACAAAAGTTGCTATCAGGACAACGCTCAGGTATTTATAAAGAGTTTTCATGTTCAATAAACTTTAATTCTTGATTCTATCAGATTTATCAATAACTAGAAAGTATTTATATCAGGTATTCTTGTAATACAGAACCATTTAACTACTCTCTCACCTTGTGCAGATTTAATATGTACGTAATAAACTCCGCCTGCAATGGGAACAGAAGCAAAATTCTTTAAATCCCACTCTACGGTCGTTTCAGGCGAATCTTTGGTAAACTGTTTAAGTTTCAGCCCGCTAACCGAATAGATGGTAATTGTACATTCTTTCGGAAGGTTTGTAATCTTTACCCTGTTATCCAGTGCATTTTTTTCATATTGAGAATAAGCATAATAGGGGTTAGGCACCACCGTTATCAAGTCCAGGTCGTTTTGGAATTTCTCAGGATCATTATACTCAGTTTGTAATCCCTTTGTAGAAAACTCAAACATGGGATTGAAATTGTTTACGTCCATTCCGGGATAAACGGTATCAAGAGCTTGAGTACTGTATCCTTTTTTATAGGGTTTACTTATCCTGATTTTAATGGTGGCTTCGTTAGATAGCCATTCCTGTCCACGGACACCCATTGGAATACCGGCGTACATGGTCAATGCATAGAAACTGTTTGTAACATATTTCAAAGGAGTCTTAAAGATGGTATCCAGTACAACAGCAGAATAGGCACCGGCATCATAAGCCGGCATATCGTATCTAAACATACCACCAAATTCAATGGAGCGGTGATCCATCACATAAACGTAATGCTTTCCACCAAATACAGGCTCGAAGTAAGTACCATTAAAAATACTGGTATCTAATACCTGTTGCTGTCCGCTAAAAGCCAAATCACGTTTTGTCGGGTTTAAAATCATATCTCTGCCATTTTGAGCCGAGAGATACGAGTCTTCCGCAAACATCATATTTAATCGTTCACCTGTTTCGAGGTTAATTGCATAACCAGGGAACCAACCCATACCATGATCACTGATGTAATTAGGATCGTTGGGGTTGTCGCTTGGGCCGGAACCAATTGTTGCATAATTTCCATCTTTATCAACTGATGGGGATGCCCTAAAAGCAAACCGATAGGCATTGCCCTCTGCCAAAGCCTGATAACTGTTAGCCTCGAGAACGGGACAACGCGACCATTTGGTTTTATCCGGTGTAAATACGATATCCACGCTCGCCAGGTGTTCCATTTTGGAATCATTTTTTGCGCTGGTGCTAAAAGCAGGTCCAACATCACTTTGTTGCACTCCTTCAGCAAGATTGTTTCCTGCCGCCGTCAGGCAGAAAGGAGCCCAGGTTCCATTGAGGATTTTTTCATAGGCCGAATTCGGATCCCATGGATTGTCGGGGCTGGTTGACATATTCCAGTCGTTTGCTCCACCATTGGCCGGATCTTTATAAGTTCCTGACCTGATCCAGTTCAAAGGGAAATTGGGTAAATCAAAGTCTTCTACTCCACTTAACCATTGCCTGGAACTATCGGCATATTCAATAGAGGATGTTATCAAGCCATTGTTAGCTGCAAGAACTTCATTTGAAGTTAAATAACTATTATCTATTGAAACTACACCAACCGGAATAGGGCCCGGAATATAGGGTTGGTTTGCATTGATAGAAATACCTCTTTCGATGATTAGTTGTTCATAATCCAGGAGGATGGTAGTGTCACTAATCCATTCCTCTCCTGTAGCCTTATCCATCAATTTCCATTTACTCACCATTTTGTGGGTAGTATCACCAAATAATTCGCCCCTGCGAGTCACATTATAAATATAGGCATGTTTTAAGGTATCGGTCCACCAAACATAATCAGCCTCAACCACACTTAAGGGGTCGAAAACTTTTACATTCAGTGGGCCTGCATTTATTTTATATACGGGGTTATAAGCAATTGGATAATCAGGTGATCCGAATAGATTATCAGGACCTGCTGGTGATTTTGACATGATTTCATCTACTGTTTCCTGAGTTAATTCGATGTTCATTCCACCATTGCCATTTCCTGCAATTCGTGTTATTTGTGGACTTTCGCCATAATTCCCACCAATTACAGTTCCGTTAACCGTTTTGTGCGGCATATAAGTGTAGACCTTAATATTTTTTCTACCTGATAGATAGGGCATAGTTTGTCCATTTACGGTAATAGGTCCCGGTGCATAAGTCAGATAGTTATTGTATGCATAGGCCAGGGCCATATAATAGTATTGCTTGTTATTTACCAAGGTAACATCACCTGTGGCAAAAGCATCCTGTGTGAGTTCAAATGAGTGTCTTATTCCATTGTCGCCTCCATCTACTTCAACCACGGGAACATTAGCGCCAATATAGTCATCACTATAATAGTTAACCAGCTTAGAGATCCCATTCTTTACATCGAACTGTGCTACCAAACGAGCCTGATCGGGATCGTGAAGATTATCGACACTAACGGTAGGTTGAGCCAGTTGGAATATCTGGTATCCCTCAAAATGATAGATTGAGTCGCTGCGTACGGGTGGTTTATCAGGCTCTTGTGGTAAGGGCTGTATGATATTGGGATCATATTCCTGATATAGCTCGCGGTAATTATTCGAGGAAGGTGTATTGGTTATATAAACAATTAATTTTCTATCCAGCTCAATGGCAGCAAGATCTGGTGCAGAAGGTCCGTCAATTACTTTAAAGCAATTATCAAAAAGTTTTTGGCATTTATCATCCACCACGCGAAGTAACTCAACCGATGCAAAAGCTCCGCCAGAGATTGCGCGAGCCCATGGAATACCAACAGTAATATAGTTCACGGCACCCGACTTTAGAGTAAAAGGACCGGCTGACTGCATAAATCGTCTATCTGCAGGTGGATTTGGGCTTCCATTGTCACCTGTTTCTTCTGTCCAGTAAAAACCATCCTGGTTATACCCGCCATTTGGAGGTAATCCTCCTGTGCCCCAGTTACAAGGGTCGCTGTCTCCCGGAAACATAAAATCACACTCCGGGCCTACCGTTCCGGCACCGGGTATATGGGCAGTACCACCGTATTGCATTTTAGTATTGTCTCTCCATATCCCTCTAAGGTAGTTGTAGTATTCAGGTGCAATTCTGGGATCGCCTTGAACACTTTGATCATTGTTATGATAAACAAAGCGGCGCATGCCATATCGTTCATCGTCCACAATCCCGTTTCCAAAATTAACCCCGTTGATAGCAGCTGCCCTAACTAAAGTAGTGACTTGAACATGTGCTCCATCACGAATAACAGTCATTTCTCGAATGCTACCATCCTGGTTCACGATATCACAACTACCACTAAATGTCGGACCTACAGAACTGTCGCCAATATATGAAGGGTTATCGTAGGTATCAGGATCCAAATAAGGTCCCTGAAAAAAGTCGATACCAATTGCAGGTGGCTGGTTGCCATAAGATTGAGGTTCGCCATTTCCATCAACGGCCTTTCCATTATAACAATAACCTAAACCACGGTTAACATCACAACCAACAAAATCGTCTGTTGCAAATCCAAGGTCGGTATCAACCCAGGGTGAGAAATAGGTTTGTGTTAGTTCAAAAGTTGACCGATTGATAATTTCATAACTATAAAAGGTCATGTTGTTGATTACATCATTGGTAGCAAAGGCAAATGCTTGTGCCCTAATCTCCAATCCAATGGCCGAACCACTCGATTCGGAGTGAATATTACCTTTGTCGTTGAATACCCACCATAAAGTCTGATCACCTTTTATTACCTGGTCGGCGAGGGTACTGTTATCAACACTTCCTTCAATTTCTTCATCCTTGGTAGGAATCTTAGTATGGCAAAGCTCATTGGAAATATCATAATAAGGATAATCGCCTGAAAAGGGATCATATTCGCCGTCACCTAAAACATCATAAAAAGGAGCGAGATAATAACTCTGCCCTAGGGTAACATCACCATGTGCGGGCCAGGTTAAAATGGATTGAGGAATCTGGTAATCCTCACTGGGTATAAAGGCACCTGAGATAGGATCGCAATGCCCCAGAAATTCGTCCACTTCAGCTCGGGTTATTTTAAAAAACTGGTCGTATTGTGCGCAAACTGCGTCATTAATAGCAGCTGTTCCATCAATTGTTAACGGGCCAGTCCAATAATCAATACCAACCTGGCGAAATCGTTGAGCTGCCAATTTTAATTGGTTGTTAATATCCAATCCGCCGATCCATAGTGCCCCAGCGAACAGGGAAGTGGCAGAACCTTCTTTGGGAATATAATACTTACCCAAGCCATCGAGATCCCACCACATATCACCCCCGGTATTAATGCGTCCGCGTACATTGTTGATATCCAGCCAATCGTAAGCAGATGCTGGAGAACAACCGGCTGTGGTTTGTTTAATATTGGCCGTTTGCTTGGTATCCCAGTGGTATTTTTCAGCTCGTAACTGACTCGAGAAAATGGCCGAAACAAAAACGATCACTAAAAGTCGAGATATATTCTTCATGATGATAATAATTTACTTTTTAATTTTTTTTCTATTTAGTAATCAATTTGATTAGAAGTTTAGAGACAACCCAAGCCGTATTTGACGAGGAGTGCTGTAATTAGCAGGATTGTTAGCAAAAATTCCATACAATTCTCTGAATGAAGTAGGGTCAATCTGATTATTGATCTGACGTTGCCATTCGGGAGCGGTCAGATACCCGTCATCACCCGCGTTACCTGTATATGAATAAACATTAATTACGTTCTTTGTGTCGAGTAAGTTCAATACCTGTAAATATACATTCATATATGCTTTTTTCACATTGTCACTCTTTGCCTTATTGAGGTTGAAATGAATGTCTTTATCCACCCTTAAATCCAATCGAAACTGCCAGGGCAATCTCGATCCGCCATAAGTACCTTTTAGCTGATTAACCTCTGTAGTAAGGGGAGAAACCACGTTTTGGGAGGCGTTGTATGGTGTTCCAGAACCACCATTAATGGTCAAACTAAATCCGAGATCTTGCAAAAGATCGATAGGGGCCTTTCCTGATTTGTCCCTATTAATACGTGGTCCGGTATAATTTTTACCGGAACCATACCGATAATCCAATAGGATGTTAATTGCATGACGCCTGTCCCATGGCATGGGGAAGGTTGAACGCAGGTTAGGTAACCCGGCGGCCACAAGTGAAGCGGCAGTCGTGGTAGAAGATCCTGTAGCATCTGCAAATTGCAGGGTATAAGAAGCCCTCACACGCACATTATTCGTTCTACGGAGGTCATATTCTGCGGTAAGTCCCTTAACTGTTCCAAAGTCCAGGTTATTGTATGAGGTATAATCTTTTGGATAGGCTCCATTAAACCGATAAAGTTGAATCATGTTGCGCATTTCGCGATAGAAAGTTGTAAAGGTAATGGAGGAGGTATTGGATAATTTTTGAGTAAACCCAAGCTCGTAATCAATTGATTTTGTTGGATCAAGGGATGGATTATTGATATTTCCACTGATATTATTAAAGAAATAATAATTGGCGGGATTTGAAAACAGGTTGCTGGTTGGTCGTTGCGTGAGCACATCATAGTGGGCAAAGAACAACGCCTCATCCGAGATGGGAAATGAAAATGATATTCTGGGCATCACGTTCACCTGTGGATCGTAATCCTTGAAAGAATTTATTCTCACAACATTTTGGTCAGGTTCCATCAAGGCAGGTGAGATACCATTTCCAACATCCATAATGTTGGGATCTTGTATTTCAATACCATCGGAGTTGTACCAGATGTATCCATTGCGGTAACCAACCACTCTTGTAGGGTCTTTAATGTCATCAACATACACAACAAAGTCTGAACCCATATTGCCCGGATGGGTCACATTTTTAAGACCTTCTACATCACTCAGGTTTCCAACAGTATGTGCCGGATAAAGTAAAAATGGATCCGATAATACTTTTTGATTGGCATCAAAGCGGTCGACCCGCACACCCACATTAAAAACCAAATCTTTAAAAGCAAACTGATCCTGAATATAACCGGCCATATAAATCGGGCGGAAGGCTCCAATTTCCCGGGTATGTACACCCTGGTCATTGGTCTTATCAAAGAAATCTTCAAAAGCCGGCTGTGAAGTAAGTATATTTCCTTCATAGTCATAACCTGAGTAATTGATTGATGTCTGGCCACCATTCCATAATTCATCAGGTGCAAACAGTCCCACATTCAGGTCTGCGGCATCCAGATTAGCGGTGTGAACCAATCCATTCCTGTCGTAATATTGGATGGTACCATCATTGAAGTCATAGGAGTCCATCACAATATAATCCAATCCATCAACAGGTAGTCCTAAAACTTCCCTCAGGTTTTTATCAAATGTACTCTGCGTAGCAGCATCGTATTTTCTATAGTATATGATGGTATCAACATGTCCATCATAGGAAATAACTTCCGGATTGTCTTTATCAAGTTCGCGAAGATGGAAATTGGTTATTCCCACTCCGTCACGGATTCGGGTCCACCATCCGGTCGGGCCATAGTTGATATATCTGTTCACACGTTGTTCATATTGGAATCCAACCTTAAAAGCATGGTTTCCAATGTCCAACGAAGCATCCAGGCGCAAGTTATATTGGTCATTGTTGTTTTTTCCATATCCACTCTGGTTTTCACCGGGGGCATGATACAATGAATAAATCCTATTGGGGACACTTCCATTAACGAGTCCTCCACCTAAAAGAATCTCATCGATGTTTTGATAATGCCCTTCTGGGATACCTTCATAGATACCATAATAATCAGAAGTGTATTGCGCCACCAATGGATTGATATCACGTGCACTCCATTCGACCAACGTATCGAAATCCCAAGAGTTAAGCACCCAAACATTGGAATATGGGTGTCCATTCACCGTATCGCTACCTAACTCAAAGGTGGGCGTTTTATAGGTAGTGAATTTACCAATGTAGCCATACTTAAACAACTCATCCCAATGTTCAGGATCACCATATTCCCCTTTGTCTTTTGTATAGTCGAACTGTAGGGAGTAAAAGAAATTCTTAAATTTTGACCTGCTTTCAGGATCGATTGGGAACCGTTGGCTAAACCGAATAAATCCCCTGTAGATTGTGTTTGTTTGAAGTGTGTTTTTATCGGAGTTGGCCAGGGTAGCACGGTAATCATATTGTAGGCCACTGTTGTAATAGTAGCTGCCACCTAAGGTCAGGTTGATGGTTTCGGTAGTTCTGATATTGATGTTACCGATGAAATTATAAGTCTGACTGGCGGTATTTGGTGCAATTTTTATATGTGTCAAATCGCTTGTCCGTAAAAACTCTCCATTGATAAATGAACCCGTGCCGGTTCCTGAAGGACGAAGCGGATTTTGTTCCAGGGAGGTAAGTGTAGCATCATTTACTGTATAGAACCCGGTTGCAGAAGGCCGTCCGTCTTTATCCAGATTAACGTCACCGGCTAAAAAGAAACCAATGAGTGACGATTGGGCTTCTTTTTTGCCCTTGATTAATGGTCCCATCACATTAAAACCAACCCTGTTGTGACCAAAGGCATCCAAAAACTCGGAGGTTTCAAGTTCTAAACCTGCGCCAAATTCCCTGGCAGGCCCCTTGGTGGTTACATTGATAACCCCAGAAGTAGCATCCCCATAACGGGCGGGTACGCCGCCGAGGATAACGTCAACTTGTTCAATGGCCGACTGTGGTACACTGGAGTTACCAATTACCCGGATTCCATCAATATACATAGCGGTTTGATCGGTACGTGCACCACGGACACTCCCGCGTTCCCCATCCTGTGAAAACACACCTCCAACGGTAGTTGCAACCGCTTCTGCATTGCGGTTTGGCATTTTTGAAATTTCTTCGGCTGTGATGGTAGCTCCTGAAGCCGTTTGATCTTTGTCGATCAATGGAACAACATAGGAGGTGATTTCTACCTCAGTCAATGTTTCGGCAGTTGAAGTTAGCTCAATATCATAAAACCTGATTTGGTCACCGCCGATGAGCATTCCCTGGATCAGGACCGATTTATAACCAACATAAGTTGCTTTCAGGTCGTATTGACCCGGGTTGATTGGCTTAATCTGATAGTTTCCATCAAAGTCTGAGGTGGCACCTCCAACCTGGGACCCACGATTCTCAAGCACGATATTGGCAAAGGGAATTGGTTCCCTGGTTTCCTTGTCAATCACTTTTCCCTGTAATGCACCCGACTGAGCGAAGAGTATTACGCTCGATGTCAGAATCAAACCAACTGTAAGGAGTAAATTTCTTAGCATACCTTCAATTTTATATTCAACTAAAATCCTTTTATTCTTAAAAATCGGTAAATTTAGCAATATTTAACTATACCAATATTCAATCTTAATTAACTTTTTTTATTAAACAGCTAGAAATAGCGCCGGTTTAACACCTCTGAATAAATCACTGCCTTTCTTAGGTTGAAACCTCCACGTTTTCTATACTGCTGTTTATCAATTATATTATTGTGTATTACAGGTTGAGAACCATGGTTCCCAAATTCTCTTTTCGTATAGACTACAGAAGTTTCATATTCGTTGCTTTCTTCAACCTGATCATCATAAGAAAATAGAGTCGGTTCGTCAACGGGCACCTCTTTTGACACAAAATTCCCGGGCTCGCTTTTAATATAAGGAACTGACTCAACGGCAGGTTCAGGATTAAATTCATCCATCAGCGTGTCCAAAAATGACTTGCCGGAACTCTTTTGAGGGCTTTCTGAGCGGCTGTTTTTCTTTTTCTGACCTTTGTAGACAGAAAAAACTAACCAAACGATACCAATAATAATGTATAAATAGTCGCCTAATGAAGCAAATACAACCATGCTTTACGTTTTAAAATAAGGTGTTAAAAATAGTTAATTATTTTAAACGACAGGCAAGTTTATTTAGATAGTTGATTGTTTGGTCTTATTTATAATAAAAACACTTAACCATGACATGTAAGCAAGAGTTTAATGCAATGGATAAAATGAACAAAACTCACAATGGGATTAAATACTACTTAAGATTCAACAGTCCTTTTATCTCAAAAAAGGTGATGATCATATAATAAACAAAAAAGGTAATGGCAAAACTGATGGCCTGGTCTTTATTAAACCAGGAGAAAACAGCGATGATAAGAGTATAAAGAAACAACTTCCCGAAATTGATTAGCATTAAGGCATTTGTAAACCTGCTTATCCGGTTGTAAAATTGTTTAAGTAATTGCCAGTATACATAGTTTGTAAAGCAAAACATGAAAAGCAACATCCAAAACCAATAGATCGAAATGCCAATCACAGGAAATACAGTTTGTACAACGTAGCTGGCTACACCAACCAAGAATACGAGTATAGCAAAACTTCTTAAAAATCTGAGAAACTCACTTTTCACTGGTCATTTGTTTAATTTCTCTTAGATAATCCGCGCATGGCGTAGAGCATGGCACCTATTACCGAACCAACGGTCAATATTAATGTAAAAACAGGGAAACCGGTTTGAAGCCAATCATCCAGGGCCTTACCCCCGAAAGCTCCTGCCACGATCATCACAATCATTTGTAGAGCCAAGCTGCTGTACTTGGCATAAAATTTTAACTGATTGTCACCATTATTCTGTTTCACCTCATTTTTTGTTTGTGGTGTCGATTTCTTTTATCAACTTCCCCATTTGGCATTCACCCGAAAACAAAGCACCTGGCTCCACCGAGAGTTGCTTGGTGGTAATATTGCCCTCGAACTGCGAATGTTGCTTCAGCATGGTAAGTTCTTCCACCTGGATATTTCCTTTCACCTTACCTGAAATATCAGCATGCTTACATGACATTTGACCTTCTATTTCACCCGTTTCCCCAATTACAATTCGACCATTAGCGGTAATCGTACCCTTCAGTTTGCCTTCGATCCTGAAATCACCGTCGCTGATCAGATCACCAACAATGCTGGTTCCCTGAGCAATCATGTTAGGAACCTGGCTCTCGCCGTTTCCGGGCTTTGTTTTTTTCACAGTAAGCATAGTGTATGTTCATTAATTTTATCGCTGCGGATAATTTTCTTTCCAAAATAATTCGTAACCTTCCAGGTTTTTATCCTTATAAAATAAGGGGTAATTTTCCAAAGATATGGAATAAACCTTATGATCGCTGCTATTGACACCAGAGGTTACATAGGTGTCATTTTTTAAAGCCATCAAATAATTACCTGCTTCTGCTTCGCTATCGAAATTTCCGATGGTCACCAACGAACGATCGTTGTCGAGCATGAGGCTTTTAACTTTGAGCTGTTTAAGTTCAAAATATTTTTTATCAAAGTCGGATATTCTGATCTTCAGCGCGTTGATATTTACATCAGAAGAAAGAATAACCATCATGACGAGGTGGGTAGTGGCAGGTGCATACTTGTAAGGTGCCATTTTCACTATGGTAGTGTCAGTTGCGGTAACTGCTTTTGTTCCATAACCCATTCCATATTCCTGCTCCAGGGTTCTCATCACCGAACGTACCATTGGACCCACAGGACTTGTTGGATACTTACCTGCAATGTAATAAAGCGAAGAATACAAACTGTCGGGAACATCCACCACGCCGAGAGACATGGCTCTGAGAAACAGAAATTTAGGAATCAACGAAGTATCGTTTGGATAAAGCTCCATTCCTTTTTCGGCATAAGTAATTGTTCTGAGATATTGCTCACTTGTATATGCCGAGTAGGCTTTCTCGTAAAGTGCGGCAGCTTCATTTTTTTGTTGGCTGAGCTTGATAAAATAATCAGGGTCATTTATTACATTGGCATAGATGCTTTCAGGATAATTCCCCAATATCAGACCTTTATAGAAGTCGGATTCTTCTATATTTCCATTGCTCTGATAAATCTTGTACAAAGCATACCAGGTTTCAAGCCGGTAGTTGTTGTCAGGAAATTTTCCCTGAAAATCGACATAAGTCTTTAAGGCGCTTGAGGTATCCCTTAATTCTTCCAAATACAAGAAACCCAGTGAGTGAAATGCCTCCACCATCATACTGTCAGAAACCAGCCTTTGCTGCGTGGTCCTTGGTATATCTGCCAGGTAGTATTCACGGAATCTGGGGCTTCCCTTTTTGGCCACGACCAGGCTATCAATGGTGTTACTGATTGTATCTTCGGTTAACTCGGTTTCGAAGGTTTGCATCACAGGCTTTTTATCTGTCAGTCGCCAATTATCCATGAGTTGCCGGGTGCCCCATTTTTTTTGAAACTCGGTCCTGCCAAAGCCCAGTGCGGCGGCATTATAAAAATACCATTTTCCGGTATTCAGATTCGGATTTTTGCTGCCGCGATTTGGATCGATAAACGCGATGCCTCCTGCTTGCAGTTCTTCTTTTTCGGCTTCCAGCCGTTCTTCCTCCTCCACATATTCTGCAATCATTTGGTCGATAATTGCAAAGAGTTTTGTGGTGTCGAGTGTAGCCAGATGTTGAAGGCTGTCCTGAAGGTTGATTACCTGAATGTGAACGACTATCTCCGACAGGATGCCAGCCCTTGCTTTTATCTTTTCGTAATCAGGGAAATCCTTTGGTAAGGAGGAAACAGCCGTGTCATAATAGGCTTGTGCATCCATATAATTACTTTGATCAAAATACAGGTCAGCAAGTTGAAGTGAGGAGGTGGTCTTCTGCGCGTTATTGGTCATGCTACTGCTTACCGATTTCCTGAGGTAAAATACAACGAGGGTGTCTTTGCCGTCTTTTTTGGCAACCTGGGCCAGGGCATAATATATTTGATCAAGATAATCCTTGTTTTTGGTCTCTTTGGCCATTTTTGCCAACACCTTATTAATATACTTGCTTTCGCCTGAGCCTTCGTCGTAACATTGTGCCAAATTCATTTTCGCCTGAAAAGCCATCTGGTAAGGAGGGTTGCGTTTAATGACTTTTGAAAAATACGAAGATGCTTTGCTGTAATCCTGGTTCGACTGACTAATTTGACCTAGTATAAAATAGATGCGTGTAACCAATTGTTTATTGTTGTTTAATTCCAGTCCCCGTTGCAGGTAAGAGGATGCCAATTCGTAATTTTCCCGGGCGATGTAATAATCGGCATATACCAATGGTATGGCATTGTATACCTGTGTTGGGAAATTACTTTCTTCCAATTTGCTTTGCAACAAGTTAAGAGTAGCTTCTGCTTTCTCGTAGCGCTCGGTTTCAAGATATGTTTTGGCCATCCATAGCAAGGCTTCATATTGAATGGGGGAATTTGAATATTCTTTGGCTACATAATCAAATACACGACGCGCACTGGTAAAGTCCTTTTTATAGAAGTGGGCCAGGCCCATCATAAAGTAGCTTTCGCGAACCCACTTATTAAGTTCTTTACCTTTAAAATACATGCTGTGCCGCTGTATTCCGATGGATGCTTTTTTGATGGCGCGATCCATTTTTGGATTGAGCGCCAATGCATCCTGCTGGTTTCCGTAATTATATACCCTTAAAATGTGGTTGTAATCCTCTTTGATTGATCTGTCCAAATCGCCAGCACCCTCTTCTACACTTACCATTCCGTTCCAATACACGTTATAATGACAGGTAAGACTGTGATAAGCCCTGCGTGTAAAGGTGTTTTTTTTTGTAGAGCACGAAGCTCCAATCAGCAGCAATGCAATGCCCGCTATTACGATGATCCTTTGATATTTACCAAGTTGTATCAACTACTCAATTTTTTCTTTATAACAGATAAATGGCCGTTTTATTACTTCTTTCGGTGGAAATTTCGATGCAAGTATAAACATTATCCTGATGCTCCTACATGTATTTACATTCATGAACTAATCCTTTCTAAAGAGCTACTCCGACCTTTGGCAAAAATAGCCAGAGTTTATCTAATTTCCACGGTTTTATTAAAAAAGGTGATCTATCGTAAATTTTACTCAATATAGTTTGGTATGGGTTTCCAGATAAATCACCGATATATCCCAATATCCCCGATCCATCTCCATTTCATGTTCAGCATGATCAAAGTCATTTTAAACCGGCTTTTATTACCTTTGCGCATATTTTTAGTTTATGGGTAAAAATAAAAAGGTAACCAACAAATGGTTTAGGAACCTGCGGGCAAAGTACCGGTTTGTAATTTTAAACGACAGTACGTTTGAAGAGCGGTTTACCTTCAAACTTAATAGGTTAAATGTCATGATTTCGTTGTTTAGCCTGGGAATCATTTTTATCACCCTCACTTTTTTCCTGATTGCCAATACCCCAATCAAGCAATTAATACCCGGGTATCCTGACGTTGATCAGAAAAAGGAACTTTACCGACTCAACGTAATGGCCGATTCGCTACTGAGCGAAATTGAAATCCGTAATAAGTATTTTGAAAGCTTTAAAGCCATTTTGAACAACAAAGTTATTAAAGATGAGCATGGTGTACCAGATACAAGTCATGTTCGATACGATACCATTTCAAATATTAAATCAGAAGAAGATAGTTTGCTCAGAACAGAATTTGAGAACCAGAGTCTGCACAACCTTTTCTTTAATGATGGAAGTCAGCGGTTTGAATCTTCCAAAACCTCCATTAAAAGTTTTAACTTTTTTTCTCCTCTCCAGGGTGTCATTACTTCCGACATGGACATGGCAGAAAAGCATTTTGGAATCGACATTGTTTCCTCATATAATGATGCCATTAAGGCCACGTTGGACGGATCAGTTGTTTTTTCGGCCTGGACCCTGGAAACCGGAAATGTAATTGTACTTCAGCACGAACGCAACCTGATTTCAGTTTATAAGCACAACGCGGTGTTATTAAAGACCGAAGGGGATCATGTCATGGCCGGTGAAGTAATTGCCATTTCTGGCGAGTCCGGAGAACTGTCCACCGGCCCACACCTGCACTTCGAACTTTGGTACAATGGATCACCCATCCGGCCTCAGGATTATATCATATTTAATTAATCTTACGGCAATATTACAATGGAATATGCAAAATGAAAGAAAAAGCCTGGCCATATTCGGGTCAACGGGTTCGATAGGAAGGCAGGCCCTGGAAATTGTAAAGGCCAACCCTGAGTTGTTTTCGGTGGAGGTGCTGGTGGCAAACAACAACCTCAAACTGCTCGTTGAGCAGGCCCGGATATATAAACCGAATGTGGTGGTGATTGCCAACGAAATCCATTACCAAAAAGTGAAAGACCAACTGCAAGATGAACCCATCAAAATATACACCGGGCAAGAAGCGGTATGTCAGGTGATGGAGATGGATTCGATTCAACTGGTGATCATGGCCATTGTCGGTTTTGCTGCACTTAAACCTACCATTGCTGCAATTCGCAACCATAAAACCATCGCTTTGGCCAACAAGGAATGTTTGGTGGTAGCAGGAAAACAGCTGGCTAAAATGGTTGTTGATTACAAATCGGGTATTATTCCTGTTGATTCTGAGCATTCTGCCATTTTTCAGTGTTTAGTGGGTGAAGGCAACAATGTGGTAGATAAAATAATACTCACGGCTTCGGGTGGCCCCTTCTACAAACTCCCTCTTACAGAGATTGCAAAAGTAACGCCAAAGATGGCTTTGCATCATCCCAATTGGAAAATGGGAAATAAGGTGACCATTGATTCGGCCACACTCATGAATAAAGGACTTGAGGCCATGGAAGCCAGTTGGCTTTTTGGTGTAGATGCCAAACATATCGAAATATTAATTCATCCTCAAAGCATCGTTCACTCATTTGTAACCTTTGCCGATGGCTCAACCAAGGCCCAGTTAAGCCAGCCTGATATGCGGTTGCCCATCCAATATGCCATGACGTTCCCAAACAGAATGCCTTCTTTGGTGAAGCCTCTTGATCTGGCAAAGTCAGGAGCACTTACTTTTGAAGCACCCGATGTGAAAAAATTTCGTAATCTTGCACTCGCTTTCGAGGCTCTGGAAACGGGAGGAACCCTGCCATGCGTATTGAATGCTTCCAACGAAGTGGCTGTTCAGGCGTTCCTGGAGCAAAAAATTGGCTTCCTGAATATTTCTGAAATTGTGGAAGAATCAATGCTGAGTCATGTTCTGATTGCCCAACCTTCGATCGATGAGATTATCGAAATAGATAGAATTGCTCGTACAAGAGCACGTGAAATTGTTAAAAGATATTAAAAAGTAACATGGAAATTTTAATTCAAATACTTCAACTACTGCTCAGCTTATCCATTTTGGTGGTAGTGCATGAATTCGGGCACTTTTTTGCTGCAAAAATATTTAAAACGCGTGTCGAAAAATTTTACCTCTTCTTTGATCCGTGGTTTTCGTTGTTTAAATTCACCTACAAAGGAACTGAATATGGGATGGGCTGGCTTCCATTGGGAGGGTATGTTAAAATTTCGGGCATGATTGATGAGTCCATGGACAAAGAGCAAATGAAGCAACCTGCCCAACCATGGGAATTCAGATCAAAACCAGCCTGGCAACGTCTTATCATCATGCTGGGTGGCGTAACCATGAACGTAGTATTGGCCATCGTCATCTACATTGCCATGTTGGCCAGTTATGGTGATGAATATTTGCCCACCTCCGAAGCCAACAAATATGGTGTACGACCCGATAGCCTGGGTATGGAAATGGGGTTTATGCCCGGAGATAAAATTATGGCTCTCGATGGTTTATATGTGGAAGATTTCAGCAAAATTCCCATGAATATCGTGCTAAACGAGGTAAAAGTAGTTGAAGTTGAACGAGATGGGAAAAATATTCAGGTACGTCTTCCTGAAGGTAGTTTGAATAAACTGGTGAATCACAGAACTCCCATTTTTAGTGTTAGGATTCCTTTTGTTGCCTTTAAATTTGCTGAAAACTCCGTTGCCAAAGAGGCGGGCATGTTACTCGGAGATACCATTTTTGGTATTAACGGTATGAATATTAAGTATTTCAATGATTTCAGGGAAGAAATTCAAAAGTATAAAAATGAAGCGGTTACCATAGCCGTAATACGTGGATCTGATACACTTTCGCTTCCGATGACCCTGGATGAAAGTGGTTTGTTAGGTGTTTTTCCGCTGGGGGATTTTACCCAATTCTTCAACTTCAGCAAAAAGGAGTATTCCATCACACAAGCTATTCCTGCCGGATTTAACCGCACCTGGAGTGGTATTGGCAACTACCTCAAACAGCTTAAACTGCTGTTCTCTCCCGAAGTGAAAGCCTATGAAGGTGTTGGCGGATTTATTACCATTGGGAGCATTTTCCCCACCTATTGGCATTGGGAAAGCTTTTGGAGATTAACGGCCTTCTTATCCATTATGTTGGCAATTATTAATGTATTGCCCATTCCGGCACTTGACGGTGGTCATGTATTGTTCCTTCTGTATGAACTAATTGCCCGCCGTAAACCCAGCGACAAATTTTTGGAAAGAGCCCAGGTGGTGGGAATGGTGATCTTGTTCAGTTTACTCATATTGGCTAATGGCAATGATGTGGTTAAGCTTATCGGTAAATATTTTTAACTATT
>PCUL01000426.1:43996-44252 GCA_002771745.1 Bacteroidetes bacterium CG18_big_fil_WC_8_21_14_2_50_41_14 | reverse complement strand
CTAAAGCCTGACTGCAATGGATTGATTCTATTCAGGTTTATTCATCTACAATGAATGTAATTAGTAGACATCCATTGCAGCCGGATTTATCCGACTGCAAGTCGATCAGAATTATGGTTTAATTTCCAGGTATTTATTATTAATGTGACATCCGTTCACCTCCCGAGCTGATTTTTAATGATATTTTACAAAATAAGCGTTGCTTAAACAGAAATGGTTTTGGTGCAGTCGGCTAAAGCCTGACTGCAATGGATTG
>PCUL01000426.1:23408-43979 GCA_002771745.1 Bacteroidetes bacterium CG18_big_fil_WC_8_21_14_2_50_41_14 | reverse complement strand
GGACATCCATTGCAGCCGGATTTATCCGACTGCAAGTCGATCAGATTTATGGTTTAAATGACTTTACAGTCCCGGAATAGATCCAGATCAAATGAAATCACACCGTTAGTTTTTCATGACTTTGGTTGCAACCATTCCATCTGTGCTGGTGATGGTAAAAACATACATGCCGGGTTTCAAAGAAGAAACATCCAGGGTACGCGATTCATTTCCTGCCAATTGATCAGTCATTACTGTTGTGCCCATGATGTCCGTTAGTTTGTAAACCGCATCCTCACTTTGTCCTGAATACGTGAAGGTAAGGGTGTTGGAAACAGGATTTGGATAGATTAAAATTTTATTTTTGTCATTTACAGGTGTGCTTTCATCCACTCCCAGCCATTGATATCCAAAGTAAGTTGGGTTTTTATAATACTCAGTTTTTACCTCATCCACATAACCCATCAGCGTTTCTACGGCTGTTTCATTGTCTGCATGGAAAGCTGCCACATAGGCTATATCAACACGTTCCATGGAGCCCTGTTCAAAAGTAAAAGGTCCCATTACACTTAATCCGCGGCGATCACCGGGTGAGTTACCGGACGAAACCTCGGTCCAGTTTATCGGGCCAAAGGGTTCAATGCCGTTGGTTCCCCAATAACAAGGATCGCTCAACCCCGGAAACATAAAATTGGCAAATGGTCCATAAGAACCACTGCTTACATGGCCATTGCCTCCATATTCCATAGCAGTGCCATCCTTCCAAACACTTTTCAGATAATTGTAAAAATCCAATGCATCTTCTGGTTCACCCTGAAGGCCCAGATTTTTATCGAACCAGATGAACTTTTTCATGCCATATCGCTCATTGTCAGCAATGCCATCTCCAAACCCGACACCGTTGATGCTTTCATCGCATTGTAACGGCGTATCATCCAATCCGTTGGCAGCTATTTTGGGACCGCCAAGAATCACAATTCCCTGGGCAGGAGCATTATTTCCATAGGTACCGGCTCCCCCATTTCCATCGATTGAATCTCTGTTGTAGCCATAATAAACTCCTCTGGACACATCGCAGCCAACAAAATCATCATTTGAATAACCTATGTCAATGTCGGTATAAAGTCCTACATAGGTATCGTGATAGGTTCTTGACGAACGATTGAAAATCTTATAACTATAAAAAACTGTATTATTCAATGCTTCTGTTAGCTGAGAATGAAACTCATAGGCCATTCCATGGATTTCAATGCCCAGAGCCTTACTATGCGATTCCATGTGGGGTCGTACATCGTTTATAATAAAATAGATACATTCATCACCACGGATAATAGGGTAATCTCCTGACAAGGGTTCATAGTTACCATTGCCATTGATATCCACAAACGGGGCCAGGTATTCCGATTGATTGCGATCGGTGTCGCCATGAGCAGGCCAGGTGGAGATATCGATAATAGGCTGGTAACCATTTTGCCAATAGTGCAACTTATGAAACTCAACATCTACTTTGGTCAATTTCCACACTTTTTGCCATTTCACTGCAGTGGTGGTATCAATAGAAAGTTTGTTGCCATTGATACTTAATGGACCGGTCCAGTAATCCAAACCCACCCGCCGGTTGAGTTCGGCGGCCAATCGGAGGGTATCGGTTTCATCCAATCCACCCACCCATATTGTTGAATTGTATATGGTGTTTTTACCGCTTTGTTTAGGAAACTCAAACACACCGGGATCAGCCACCGCACTTCCCCAAATAGGACCCTGATAAAACTGAAGACCGCTGGCTTGCACCCTGGCCCTGATGTTGTTGTAATCCAGGTAATTAAAATACCGATCATTTTTAATGATGATAAACACGTTGCCAATGGATTCAAAACCCGAAACCCCGTATTCATCCTGCAAAGTGTACCTGAACAGAATGGTATCGATGATGTTGTAATAGCGATCGTAACTAAGTAAAAAGGTGATGGTACTATCGGTAAACGAATACGAAAGTGAAGTGCTGGAAACCCGAAAGGAAGAACCATCGGGATGGGTATCGTTGTTAATAACATTTACTGTTATCATTTTACCCAATTCCGCAATGGCATAATCATCATTGGCTATCGGCGCATGCTGCGACCACAACAGCTGACTGGTGCCAAGTATCAAAAATAGTAGTACTACAGGTTTCATCTTCACAATTTTAATTTAATCTTTAATATTCCACCAGGTTCTTTAATTCAAAGACTAATCCCTGGAGAATTAAGTTGTCAAACCTATCTGATCAGGGTTACAAACCCTTTTTTTTCCCGCTTCACCAGGATGCCAAGTTCATTATAATAGCTATAGTTGACAAACCAAACAAAGGTGTCATTCATGCTATATTGACCCAAAATCCTTCCGTCCCAGCCTTGTACAACCCCATTTCCATGATAAACGATCTCTCCTTTCCCGGTTACTATCGACATGGAGAAATCTACCACCTCGATGTTGCAGATCGCTATAAAAACATCATTCAGTCCATCGCCATTGGGTGTAAAAGCATTTGGGAAGGCCATTACCTGCCGGTATTCCCTAACCTGTGCGTTGCTGGTGGAAAAGCACCCGTTCTTCCCTATGGTTACTGAATAATTGCCCGGATCATAGACTGTAATAAACCTGTTTTGATTTCCATTGCTCCAAAGATAGGAGTCGAAACCATCTCCGGCATCGAGCACTACGGAACATTCAGGGCAAACTGCCGTATCAGCCACCAACGGTGAAACCGGATAGGGATTAATGTTAATCTGTTTGGAAACGAATTCAAAATCTCCACAATGATAGAGTTTTAGATATGCCTGATAATGCCCCGTATCCTGATACTGGTGCAGGTTAAGCAGGTAATTTTCAGGAGTGAGTCTTTTTTCCGTACCATCACCAAAATTCAAAACAGCAGAGTCAATATTCGCGGGCAGATAAAAATTGAAACCAGTAGAGTCGGCAAGACAGGTGTTCTCAGACTTTAGATCCGGTTTATACATCCACGACTGAACCAAATTAGGCAACCCCATTAAGGATCCTCCCGTAGCAAAGTTGACCGCCTGGGCTTGATAATCGCATGCAACTCCGCTAACATCAGGATGGTTGATTATGTTCAGGTAAGAGCGATTTAAACTGGCAATGTAAATCTTGTTATCGGGAGCCAGCTGCATGGCGAAGTTGTTTCCTGAAGCGATCAGATTTGCAGAATTGTTTAACTGTAAACTGGTTTTGGCTTTTAAATCAAACTGCCACAGCTCGTAGCTTTTACCACCAGTAGTGGCATAAAGCAAGCCTCCATCGGGTGAAAATTCTACTCCGTAGCAATAGGTGTTCTCCTCCATGGAATTGATCTGTAATGGCTGACTAATCATCCCGGTTTGATTATCAAATGGATAAACCTCGGCCAACAGACTATCGTTGTTAATGGGTAACACCATTTTATCCGCAGCAGGCGAAACCTTTAAATAACCGATATCCACCTTTGGCTGAGTTCCGGTTTTACTTGTGACGGGTGGCAATTGGAGACCTGCTTCCGTAAGTAAATAACTATAAAAAACATTGTTTGCCCCATGTGTTACTATCCAGTAATCCTCTTTGTTACAGTGTTGAATGGCAGTAAGTTTTTCAAGAATATGCCGGGTAATCAGGAGGTTCTTTTGGGTGATGCGCCCCAATCCATTATCCAGGTGTAGATTAACGATGGAATAGGTAAAACTTTGAAGGCTATCGCTGCCAATAACGGCAAATAAGTAATACAACGAATCCGATTTGGGTTTGGGAACGATGATACAATTTTGATTTCGCAACTGACTGCCCAGGAGCGAATCGCCATTGGCCATGACCACATGATTTTTGTTCCAGACTGTATTTCCATTGGTATAGAAAAGCAGATTCCCTTGATTATCGCAAATAGTGGCACATCCGGCTTCCGCCTTCATCTCTCCATCCGTTAAAACTACCGGGCTGTCCCCGTTAAAATCGAGGCCGACATGATCGCCAAAGTACCAAACCATCGCATTTTCCTGCCCAAAAGCAGAAACCGCTACCGAAAGTAACACAAACAATGTAATCAAATACTTCATTTTCAATATCTACAAACTGGCAAGGAGAGTCTGCTGCCACTAAAACATTACATTTACACCAAAATTAATACCAAAGGTGTTGAAACGTTGCTTTTGCTGATATGTATTGGTGAAAACAGATTGTAGGTTTTGCTTATAATAAGGAGATGCATAGATACTGACCCTGTTGCTCAAATGATAGTAAAGTGAAGCGTTGGCGATAAAATTAACCATGGTTTTGTTCACGGCTTTGGCTTCAACCATTTCATTGTAGTGGTATAGATCAGGGATGCTGATTTTTGAATAAGTAAGAAAACCTACAGAGGCCCCGGCGTTTAACTCGATGGTAAATCTGCTTGTGCTGGTGGAATAACCAACCAGCAAGGGGATTTCAAAATAACGCACCTGGTTTTGTCCGGAATGATCCCGGATTTTGTCCTGATACACTTTCACCCAACTGCTGTCGATTCTGGAAATAATTGGGATTCCAAAATCAGGCGGGTCGAACAGCCAAACCCAGGTAGTATCGTAATGATAATAGCTGTCTTCGGGAGAATATTCCTGGTAATGAAACTGATACGATCGTTTTTGATTGTATACAGCATAATTGATTCCGGTGGTAAATACCCAGTTCTTAACATGAAACCTGAGGTCTGTACCCAACGACCAACCCGGCAAGGCAGATTCGTTGGCATTTCGATAATCTGTGTATTCAGAATTAACGCCCGAAATATGGGCACTCGAAAACGAAGGTCCACCATAAAAATTCATCGAAAGCCATCTATTTTTCATGGATGTTGGAACCGATTCAACGTACCGGTTGGCACCCATTAACAAACTATCCGGGTTTAAGGTAAGGTCGATGTTCATCGACAGGCTGGTCATTCCTGAAAGGAATAAGGCATGCTCCATCCTGGTGGTTTCGTTGCTGAGGGAATTATCGAATTCAACCAGATCGTTAACATCCTCTATACCAGCTTCAAAGGAATGGATTCCGTGGCTTGACAGGTTGGATCGTTCTGCATTCTGATATTCGGATACCAGCTGTTCCGACTCAGAAGTAGATTCAATTGCATACAATGCATTGTTTTCATTTTCAATATTATAAGCCAGCATCACTTCTAATGTATGATCAGAATCCCGGGCTATTTTGGAAGAAGTATCAGAGCTGTTGGATAGATTATAAAATCCAACTGCGGAGGCACCCAGTAAAAGGACAATGGAGCTTAAGCCGATAAACCATTTATACTTCATCCAGAACAAGGTCCACCGAAGGTTTTCCCACACCTCTTTCCCGGCTTCTACTTTGTAACCGGAGAGGCTGTTTTTATAAAATTCGTCTATGTATTTATAACGATCATTCATTTTGAGCATATTTTAATCTCGGTAATGTGTTTAACTTAGCAAGTCTTTCAATTAAACTCCGGCGGGCTTTCAGCAGTTGCGATTTGGAAGTGTTTTCGGAAATGCCCAGTTGGTCACCAATTTCTTTGTGTGAGTAACCTTCGATGGCATACAGGTTAAATACAATGCGATACCCCGGAGGCAGTTGTTGTACTGTATTTAATATATCCTTTAATTCGAGGTTATCAGGAATTTCTGTTGTCAGGTATCGTTCGCCGTTGAGTTCATCGAAATTGTGGTGGTAATAAAATTTGTTGCTTTTTCTGAAATTATCGATGGACACGTTAATCACAATGCGTTTCATCCATCCCTCGAAAGAGCCTTTTCCGGCGAAAGAACCAATATGTTTAAATATCCGGATCATGCCCATTTGCAGAATATCTTCGGCTTCTGTTTTGTTTTTTGCATAGCGCATACAAATCCCCAATAAGGTGCTGTGGTAAGTGTTATACAGCAACTTTTGGGCTTTGGAATCCTTTTGGACACAGCGCCTTATCAGTTCTTCTTCGTTTATATTCATTGTTTCTATCTTTCAGACAGACGTGTTTTCTACCTAAAAAGTTGTATGTTTAAAATTTTGATTAAAACTACAACAATAATATACACAATTGGGTATTGAACAGAAGAATACCCTGGAAAATAAAGTGACTTCTATTCCACTTTAGCATACAAAAAAGCCATCAACCCCACAAAAATGTGAAGTTAATGGCTTTATCTTTTAATCCTGTCTGGAAAATGTCTTTTTCTATGGGATGGCCAAACTCAAGACAAATAACGTCATGCGTTATTCAAACTGTTTTGTTTGCTTGGTATACAGCAATCTCATGAATACATGCAAATTTCAGCAGAAGCGATAGGAATGGGGATTAGTCTCTATGGTAACCACCACCACCGCCGCCACGGTTATTTCCGCCGCCGCGATAACCGCCACCGCCGCCACCGCCGCCGCGTCTGTCATCCTCACGTTTTTCACGTGCTTCGTTCACAACAATTGGGCGTCCCAAAATTTCTTTGCCATTCAGGCTCTCGATAGCTTCTTCTGCTTCGTTGTTGTTTGGCATTTCAACAAAACCAAAGCCTTTACTTTTTCCCGAAAATTTATCTGTAATGATACGGGCAGAGGTTACTTCTCCAAAGCTTTCAAAATAGCCTCTCAATTCGTCTTCGCTTAATCTAAAAGGAAGACTTCCAACAAAAATATCCATGATGATCTAATTAATAAATTGAAATATCGGTCAAAAGTAACATTTATTTAATGGAAACATACTTAAATAATAAAAATAACAAAAAATTAATGAAACAATCTTCCTCAAACACACCATTCTAGAAAAGTAAACCTACTTTTTCAGGATAATACGGAAGGTGGTGCCCTTGCCCGGTGCGGAAGATTTAACAAACAGTTTACCTTTGTGATACTGTTTAATGATTCTCTTTGCCAGAGAAAGCCCCAGACCCCATCCCCGTTTTTTGGTGGTATAACCCGGGTTAAAAATCATTTTTTGTTCCGTGAGCGAAATTCCTTTGCCGGTATCCGTAATATCAATGACTACTTGCTTTGGTTCTTCTTTTAAATCAACTGTAATGGTACCTGTTGTATTCATGGCATCAATGGCATTCTTGCATAGGTTTTCGATCACCCAACTCATCAGGGCAGCATTTACGGGAAGCAGTATCTTTTTGTCTTGATTGATGTGAAGGATATAAGTCACTTTTTTTGATGTTCGCAGTTTTAAGTAATTAATGCTGTCGAGTAAAATCTGAACGATATCGTTGTTTTTAAGTGTGGCCTCTGAACCGATTTTTGAAAAACGCTCAGCAATCACCTCCAAACGGTTCACATCTTTTTCAATCTCAGCTGTGGCATGAGCTATATTGGTATCATCTAACTTCAACAACTCAATCCAGGCCAGAATGGATGAAAGCGGAGTGCCCAATTGATGAGCCGTTTCTTTCGCCATGCCAGCCCAAACACGGTTTTGCTCCGACCTTCGGGCATAGCTAAACAGCAGGTAGGCAATGAGGGCAAAAATGGCAATAATGAGGATTTGTGCCAATGGAAAAAACCGAACGATGGTTAATAATTCTGAGTCCTGGTAATAAATATAGGAGGTTCCCTGGTCTCCAAAGCTCACCATGATAGGTGTGTTTTCATTGGCCATCTCATCCAATTTCTCCTGAACATAAGCAGGGTCAGTCATCCTGATATCGTTCAAATTTCCAAACTGGATCACTTTTTGCCGGGTACTGTCGGTAATAATAACTGGTACACTTGACGAATTCAGGGCTACTTCCGACATAAAAGAAGTGATATAGTCGTTGAGCACATTCTTCAACTCGGTAAAAAAATGTGAATCACGGTAGTACAGGTAGTGTTTTTTATAAGGAAGAATGGGAACCATGAGTGGCTTATACACCGTAAATTCATCTTTGAGTTGCCCTGTTAGATATTTTAGAGTATCCTGATGAGGTGATAGATTTCTTGAATCGAGAATTTTGCCGTTGGCATCTGCCAGGATAATGGGTATGCTGGTGTTCTTTTCAATAATTTCAATAAAAAAGGTGAGGTCCTGGTCTTTGGATGGCTTGTCGCTTAGTACCTGTTTGTAGACATCAGCCAGCAACTCTACTCTCCTTCGTTCCTGAGCCTGCAACTGACCAAAAAATGATTCGGTATAATCTACCAGCTCTGCTTTACGGTGTACGGCAGCAGCCCATAAGTTTACATTTTTTCGCTCTTCATTGGCGAACTTCCCCACCAGCAAATTGGTAAAAAAAATTGAAGCCCCTATAATCATGAGGGCCAAAACAACCAAAAGCGCTTTCCAACGCATCTTCTGAGTATATATGTTCACTGGTAGTCAGATTAATAATTCACAAATCTATAAAATTGTTTGCGAGTTCAACGCTTTAAAACTGAATAAATTGCCAAACGGATGATAGGTTTCTCGGGGCAATACCATTTTATACTGACCGCTGGCGCACACCTTCTGTAAAACAACGTACAGTTTAATCACCTGAATATTTGTTAAATGTTTGAAATACAAATTTATCTGAACGGTGGCATAATTCCTGCTAAAATCTTCCGTTATTGTATTTCAACACCATCACCCACTCATGATCGATTTAAAAAGCATACATAAAACATACCAGATGGGGAACTCGGGTCTTCATGTCCTGAAAGGTATCGACCTGAAGGTGGCACAGGGAGAACTGGTTTCAATCATGGGTTCCTCCGGATCAGGCAAATCAACCCTGCTCAACATCATTGGTATCCTCGACAATTACGACCAGGGAGAATATTATCTGGATGGAACGCTGATGGCCAATCTGAGCGAAAGCAAAGCAGCCTTTTATCGTAACCAGATGCTGGGATTTATTTTTCAATCGTTTAACCTGATACCTTTTAAAAATGCCGTTGAGAACGTGGCACTTCCTCTCTATTATCAACAAGTAAGCCGAAAAAAACGCAATATGATCGCTCTCGAATACCTCGACAGGATGGGCTTGCGCGACTGGGCCGATCACCTTCCTTCAGAATTGTCAGGTGGCCAGAAACAGCGGCTGGCCATTGCCCGTGCCCTGGTGGCAAAGCCAAAGGTAATACTAGCCGATGAACCCACTGGTGCGCTCGATTCGGCTACCTCCCAGGAAATGATGAACCTGTTGAAGGAAATCAACAAGCAGGGCATCACCATGATTATTGTAACACACGAAACCGATATTGCCGAACAAACCGACCGCATTATCCACATAAAGGACGGAATAATAGAAAACAGTTACAACAGCGAGGCACTGCGCAAAAAAGTGCTCGCGGAAGCAGAAATATTTAACTCCTAAACCTTTTGTTTATGTTCGACCTGGATAAATGGCAGGAAATTTTTAATACCATCAGCAAAAACAAATTGCGCACCTTCCTTACGGGATTCAGTGTGGCATGGGGTATTTTTATGCTGGTGCTCCTGCTGGGCTCGGGTTATGGATTGGAAAATGGCGTACGTAAAGGTTTTGAAGGGGACGCGGTTAATTATATCTCAATCAATCCGGGAGTTACAAGCCAGGCCTATAAAGGCATGAAACCCGGACGACAGCTACGGTTTACCAATGACGAACGCACCACCATGAGTACTTTGTCCTATGTGGATAAAAGTTCAAGCCGTACCCGGATATGGAGAAACAACCTCATCTCTTATGGCAACGAATATGGCACCTTTGATATATTCGCTGTAAGCCCTGAATACAGGTACGTGGAATCGCTCACCATGACCGAAGGACGCTGGATCAACGAAAACGACATGGATGAGTACAGAAAAGTGGTGGCTGTGGGCAGATTGGCCTACGAAGCCTTGTTTAAAGGAAAACCAGCCGTTGGGGAATACATGACTGTTAGTGGTGTGCCTTTTAAAGTAGTGGGTATTTTCGATGACCCGGGGACAGATCGCGACTTACAACGGGTGTATATTCCCATTAGTACAGCTCAACGCGTGTTTAATCTTGGCAACAACATCAACAATGTATGCTTGATGCTTGGCGATGCCAGTATTGGCCAAAGCGAAACGGTAGTCCAGGAAATTAAAGACGTGCTATCCGATCAAATGAAGTTCGACCCCAACGACCCGCGTGCGTTGTTTATATACAACAGCATCGAAAACTATCAAAAATTTATGACTCTGTTTGCCAGCATAAGGCTGTTTATCTGGGTAATTGGCATTGGAACCATCATCGCCGGCATTGTTGGGGTAAGCAATATTATGATGATCGTGGTAAAAGAACGCACCAAGGAAATCGGTGTAAGAAAGGCGCTGGGAGCCACTCCCGGATCCATTATCGCTCTCATTCTTCATGAGTCGGTACTCATCACCGCAGTCGCCGGATACATGGGACTGGTAGCAGGTGTGGGACTGTTGGAACTGATTTCCAAATTCTTGCCGGATGTGGGCTATTTTGCCAATCCCGAAATCAATATCGGAGTAGCCATCGGCGCCACCCTGATTCTCATTGTTTCGGGTGCCATGGCAGGATATATGCCGGCAAGAAAAGCAGCAGCAGTAAAACCGGTAATCGCTTTGCGCGATGAATAAAAACCTGAAACCATTGACACTACTCGATCGCGATAAATGGCATGAAATTTTGTTTGCTTTAAAGCAAAACAAACTCCGTACTTTTTTCACCGCTTTTGGCGTATTTTGGGGAATCTTTATGCTCATTATCATGCTCGGTTCGGGAAGAGGGTTGCATAATGGAGTAAGTCAGGGAATGGGAGACTTGGCTACCAATGCCATGTTTATGTGGACGCAAACCACCACGAAACCTTACAAAGGGTTCCCACGTGGGAGGAGATATAATTTTAACAACGATGATACCAAAGCACTCCGTGAGAACCTACCCGATCTTCAGTATATCGCTCCCCGCCTTCAGGTTTTTGGAGGAAACGGAAACAACAACAATGTGGTTCGTGGCGATCGTACCGCCAGCTACAGCATTCAGGGCGACTACCCCGACTATTTCCTGATTGACCCGGTAAACCTGATGGAAGGTCGGCTAATCAACGACCTGGATATTGAAGATAAACGTAAAATGGTTGTAATCGGCACACGCGTTAAAGACGAGATGTTTGAAAACAATGAAGACCCTATCGGAGAAATGATCAGAATTCAGGGTGTTTATTTTAAAGTAGTCGGAGTACATTCATCCAAAAAAAATGATAACCAGGCCGAACAGGAAAACGCGCAGATTTTTATGCCTTTCAGTACCATGCAACAAACCTTTAACTATGGAAATATCGTAGGCTGGTACAGCATGACCGCTGTTGACGGAGTACCTGCATCAAAACTTCTCGAAGAGGTAAAAGTATTGCTAAAGTCGCGACATTCCATCGATCCCACCGACGACCGTGCCATTGGGGCATTTAATATTGAAGTTGAATATACCAAAATGAAAAACCTGTTTACCGGTATTGATGCCCTCATTTGGTTTGTAGGTGTGTTTACCTTACTGGCAGGTGTCATCGGCATCAGCAACATCATGCTGGTAGTGGTAAAAGAACGAACGAAAGAAATTGGCATCCAACGTGCATTGGGAGCCACTCCTCTGGAAGTAAAAAGCCAGATTGTGATCGAAACCGTATTTCTGACTACCATTGCCGGATATATTGGTCTCACACTTGGCGTAGGTTTTCTGGAACTGATTAACTTTGCCCTTGTGAGTTCCGGATCTACGGGAGAAATGTTCTCGCATCCCGAAGTCGACTTCAACAAAGCCATCGCCGCATTGATTTTACTGGTGGTTTCGGGGGCTTTGGCAGGATTGATTCCGGCGCAACGGGCCGTTTCCATTAAACCGATTGATGCTTTGCGCGATGAATAGTAAGCTAAAAGTTTAAAGTAAAAAGTTACCTGCCTGCCGAAAGGCAGGAAAGTTGAATTTAAATGACATCTAATAAATATCCCGCTTGTATATGAAAACATTTTTCAAAATCCTGGCCGCCGTAATTGTTTTGGGCATTTTTGGTTATACGATTTACTTCTTGTATCAAAAGTCGCAAACCAAACCCATTGTTTACGAAACCTCAAACCCCGTAATATCGAATGTGATTAAGAAAACCACAGCTACAGGATCGGTAATTCCACGAAAGGAAATTGAGATAAAACCTGTTGTATCAGGCATTGTTGATGAATTGTATGTGGTTGAAGGCCAGCAATTAAAAAAAGGAGATTTGATTGCCAAAATCCGGATCATTCCCAATATGATCAACCTCAACAATGCAAAATCCGGCGTTGAAACAGCCAAAATAAAACTGGAAGATGCCAAACGGAATTACGACCGCCAGCTTGAATTACTCGAAAAAGGTGTGATCGCCAAAGCCGATTACGAATCCTACGAGATTAACTATAAAAATGCCCTCGAAGAGCTCGAAACGGCCGAAGAAACACTTCAACTTATCCGGGATGGTCAAATACAGAAACAAAGTAGTCAAACCAATACGCTGGTAAAATCAACCATCGATGGGATGGTACTCGATGTACCTGTCGAAATTGGTAACCAGGTGATTGAATCGAACAATTTTAATGCAGGAACCACCATTGCATCGGTGGCCGATATGGGAGAGATGATGTTTGAAGGCAATATCGATGAATCGGAAGTAGGTAAAATAAAAGAGGGGATGCCGCTGTTGCTCACCATTGGTGCCCTCGAAAATGTAACTTTCGATGCGGTGCTTGAACAAATTTCACCGAAAGGTACCGAAGTTAACGGAGCCGTTCAGTTTAAAATAAAGGCGGATGTAAAATTACGCAACGATCAGTTTATCCGTTCCGGGTACAGCGCCAATGCCGATATTGTTCTGGCTCGTGCCGACAGTGTGATGACCATTTCCGAAGGGCTACTTCAGTTCGATGACTCATCCACTTTCGTTGAGGTTGAAGTCCAACCACAAATTTTTGAAAAACGAGCGGTTGAGACGGGGCTTTCGGATGGGATTAACATTGAGGTTGTTTCAGGGATCAATATGGAGGATAAAGTTAAAAAGCTCAAGTAATAATCTGATCTTCGTAGCAAATAAACAATATCGCCTACATTGAATAGGTAGACATCAAAAGAATTTTACTTCATGCTAATCGGGATAGGCAATGCGGGAATGGTGAATATTCAGCAGCTTCTTTTTCAAAACCTTAATCACTTTCGTAATTTCCTTCATGGTGATGTTGGCATTCATAAACTGGTTATCGGTCATCAGTGAATGAATAATATTGTCCACCAGGTCGTTAATTTTTTGCTCATCGGGCTGGGCCAGGCTTCTGGATGCCGCTTCTACCGAGTCGGCCATCATGACAACAGCGGTTTCGCGTGAAAAAGGAGCCGGTCCATGATAGGTAAACTCGGACTGATCGACTTCCATACCCGGGTTTACTTTCTTTTCAAGGCGATAAAAATACTCCACCCGCCTGGTCCCATGATGTGTTCGGATAAAGTCAATGATTTTTTCAGGCAATCCATGCTTTCGGGCCATTTCGATGCCATCCAACACATGATCAATAATTACCCGTGCACTTTCTTCATACCCAAGCTCGTCATGGGGATTATAACCGGAGGTCTGGTTTTCAACAAAATACAATGGATTATTCATTTTCCCAATATCATGGTACAAGGCACCGGTGCGGGCTAATTGTTCATCTCCGCCAATTTCGAAAAGGGCCTCCGAGGCCAGATTGGCCACTTGTAATGAATGTTGGAAAGTGCCAGGCGCCTTGATACTTAAATCGCGCAACAATACATTGTTCGTGTTTGAAAGTTCGAGTAAGGTAAGCTGCGTGATGAGACCAAACATTTTCTCGTATAAAAATATAAGTGGAAACGCCAACAACAATAATATGGAACTGGCTGCAAAATGGCTTATCATGCGCCTGGAAAAATTGTCAATCGATCCTTCCTGAGCCAACAAAATGCCGGCGTATACAACCATGTAGGCTAAAAACACCATCGTTACACCCCTGAATAAATCAGAGCGTTTACTGAGTTTCTTCACCGAAAACACGCCAATCAATCCGGCTATGCACTGGGTATATAAAAACTCAAAACTATTGGGGGCATAAAATCCCACTAAAATCAGGGTAATGATATACACAACGATAGCAATTCCCCCATCCAGAAACGCTGAAATAACAATGGGTAAGATGGCATATGGAATCATGTACGACCATTCGGGATATAGTTGAAAAACAAGGTAAGTAGTCAGGATAAAAATCATTTGGGTGAATAAGACCAGGACAATATACTTTAGCTCATAGTAAAATTGACCCTTAAAAAACCGAATGAAAAGGTATTGCACCAAAAACAACATCAAGATGAGTAATGTCATTCCTGACAAAACATATTTCCATGAGTCGCTGGAGGCCATGGTTTTCTCATATTCGTTTTTCAATGATATAAGCACCTGATATTTCTCAGTCGATACCAACTCCCCTGTTGAAATAATCAATTCATCTTTTTGCACCAACCCTTGATTTAACGAGATATCCTTTAACAGCTCTTTCTGTTCAAGCAAGGTTTTTGATTCATCATAAAACACATTCTGTAGTAAGGACTGCGAAATTACCTTTTGCAAGAGTGAACTATCAGATGTGTTTAGTTTCTTAATTTTGATTTTAGCATAATCGTTGGCTGATCGAATGTCGTACAACTGACCTATGGTAGTGGCTGTAACCTCGTTGCCATTTATCAGCCGAATACGATATGACGGGTCCTTACCTTCAATCACCGGATCATAACGAATAATGCCCTTGTTTTCAATCGACTTAAATAAATTCAGCAAAAAAGTCTCCATTTGTATTGAGTCGGCAGCATGATGACTCCCGGACTTTGAAGCCCATGCCAGGCTGTAATTCAGCATTAATTGCTGCAATCCGGTTTCAGTTACTTCCTGATTAAAGGCAAAATAGGGCATATAACCGGCCAGCAAAACCGCTTTTTCATCTTCAATTTGCTTCTGGCTTTTTTGGATAGAAAAATCGAAAGGAGCAATCAAGTCCTTGTGATTCCAAGGTTTGCCTACCTGAAATTCATATTTAAAGATGCTCTCCTTAGGACTGATCCACACCACCATGGCAGCAGCCAGAATAAACAATACGATTTTAAAAGTTTCGTAGTAATTATGTTGTAGTTTTGATAAAATTGAGTTCATTTGGAGCGTAATTAGCGACTACAAAATTAACTAAAAGGTTGAACCTGAAAAACATTTTATTTTATGGAAGTATTTGGTGTATGTAATCAGAGTCTGGCAGCAGTCAGAAAACAGCCCGGCGAGCCCTATGAGATGATAAACCAATTAATTTTTGGCGACTTATTAGAAATAAAAGCCAAAGTAAATAGTTGGTTGCTGATCGAAAGCATGCACGATGGTTACGAAGGCTGGGTCGACAGCAAGCAAGTTAAACAAATAAACAGCACTGAATACCAGCTACTTGTCAATAGTTCAAAGGCATTTACATCCTCCATCACCTCTAAAGTTGACCTCACCCATGTGGAAGGATCCAGGTACCTGAGCCTGGGCAGCAGGTTGTATCAGGTAAAGCAAAATACATTTAACAACCTGGAGGGTGAGGGAGTTTATACCGGAGAAATCATTACCAACCCGTCGAAAGGAAGTGGTGAGCAGGTTGCTCAATCGGCTCGTCAATATCTAAACGCACCTTATCTATGGGGAGGACGCTCGGTTTGGGGCATTGATTGCTCAGGGCTGGTGCAGATGAGTTATTTACTGAATGGATATTCACTCCCACGTGACGCTGGTCAACAGGCACAAATTGGTGAGACAGTACATTTTATACACGAAATCAAGGCTGGCGACCTGATTTATTTTGATAATGAAGAAGGGAAAATTGTCCATGTAGGTATCGCCTTACCCAATAAACACATCATCCATGCCAGCGGTCATGTACGTATCGACTCGTTGGATCATCAAGGAATTTTTCAACAGCAGACCCGTTTATACACACATCAACTCCGATTAATAAAGCGGATAATTACCTAAACCAGTATAAGGGGTAATGGTGTGATTAAAGTAATGCGCATGTCCCCTGTACCCCATCACTCCGTTACTCGGGATTCATTTCTTTTTTTATAAAATCAGTGACCTGTTTTGCAAAACGCCAGGCTTTAATCGTCATAAACAGAATCAAAATAATAATTAAAGTATATCGCAATAATATCACCATTTGGCACGTTTTATGATATAAAGATTTCACATTAATCATAAAAAACAGAAAAATGGTACTACCAACAAATTTAAAACACGTAGCAACAGCTACTGAACATGCCCAAGTATTAAAAGATCACGAAAACGTCATGATTTGCTGTGGCCGCATGGGGCCCATGTGTCTTCCGGTTTACGATATCATGGGTGATATACAGGATGAATACAAGCATGTAGAATTTCGTGACATGATGTTCGACAGTCCTGAATCAGCGGTAATCCGCAACCACCCGGCCTGCCGCAATTTTATGGGAATTCCTTTTACCGTTTATTATAAGAATGGGGAATTGGTTGCCGCTACCAGCAGTATTCAAAGCCAAGGTCAGGTAACTGCCATTTTAGACAGAGAATTTAAAGCCTAATAAAATTTCCGCCCTCTTTTCTGGGGGGCGGAAAAATAACATGATCATGGAAGAAAAAAATGTTGATGTAATCATCATAGGTGGTGGTGCAGCCGGACTAACTGCGGGCATGTATCTGGCCAGAGCCAAATCCAGCGCAGTTATTCTGGATTCGGGAACCATTGGCGGACAACTTGTATTAACCCACGAAGTAGCCAATTATCCCGGCATTGTAACCACCTCCGGATATCAGCTTGCTAACACCATGCGTCAGCAGGCTAAGTCGTTTGGATGCGAGATCAAATCAAATATTACCTTGTCGGATCTGAATCTGGAGGGCGAATCGAAAACAGTGGTGGTAAACAACAACATCCGGTACAAGGCCAAGGCATTGATTATCGCTACGGGTGGTCGTTCGCGGATGCTGAACGTTCCGGGCGAAGCCCGACTAAAGGGCAAAGGGGTTTCGTACTGCGCTACCTGTGATGGAGATTTTTTCCAGGATAAGGAAATATTTGTGGTGGGAGGTGGCAATTCTTCTCTCGAAGAAGCTGTTTCGTTAACAAAATACGCCTCAAAGGTCACCATCATCCATCAATTCGATCATTTTCAGGCTTTTAAACATGCCATTGAGGAAGTCAAAAAAAATCCAAAAATCAACATCATCCTCCAATCGAAGATCACTGAGTTTTTAGGCGATGAGAAGCTGGAAGCCATCCGTTATCAAAACCTGAAAACAGGAGAAGAATTTCATCAACCCATCGATGGCGTGTTTATCTTTATCGGCTATGAAGCCAATACGGATATGTTTCATGGCAGCTCATTAAAGCTCAATGAAAGCAAAGAAGTCGTGGCCGATGAACTGATGAAAACCAATCTGACGGGTATTTTTGTCGCAGGAGACAACAGGGCAAAACGCTACCGACAAATTACCACCGCAGTCGCTGATGGAACAATTGCAGCCCTGTCGGCACTGGATTTTTTAAACAGTCAGCATTAATTTTATAAGTTTTTTTGTAGCAAGCGCTATTTGTACCTTTTCTAAAATAGAAGGGTGCATGCTTTTTTTTCATTAGTCTGTTATTTTTCCGATAAAACAAAATACTTTTGCCACGACAATTGATTCAGGGCAGGGTGAAATTCCCGACCGGCGGTGACAGTCCGCGACTCCCGTTCCGAAAATTTTAGGATGGGACTGATCTGGTGAAACTCCAGGGCCGACAGTAAAGTCTGGATGGTAGAAGCGATTGTTGTTGTGATGAGTTGAACTGATATCAGTTTTGGTATCGGTTGCTTGTTATAAGGCTATAATTGATAGCACCTGCTGTTTTGTCAGCAGAACCAATCCGCCCTGAATCGATGTCAGGGTTTTTTTATTGTTTCAACTTAAAGTAATAGAAATGAAAAGGATTGGATTATTTATTGTTAACTTGTTGTTAATCACACACACACTTCAGGCACAACACCCTATTTCGGGCATTATTCAAGAGGCGGAAACCGGTCTCCCCATAGGGAATGTTCAAATTACATCACCCGGTTCAGCCATCGGTACCACCAGCAATGCGGATGGCAGCTTTTTGCTTACGACAGACAAAAACAACATTCACCTGACATTTCATCACCTCAGTTATAAAACATTGTCGAGGTATATTGTGCTGCATTCGCAGGAGATGGATCTGGGAATCATTCAACTGGAAAAACTTCCGGTTAACCTGGATGAAATCAACATCACCGGAGGAATGGTTACCGAAAGCAACTCGCCAATAACCATTTCAACACTCACTGGCAAAGAGATTCAAACCCAATTGGGCGATCAGCCATTGCCATTGTTAATGAATAGCATTCCGGGTATCTACAGCACACGTACCGGCGGGGGAAGTGGAGATGCAGAATTGAGTATCAGGGGATTTAACCAGCAAAACATTGGCATCTTGCTAAATGGAATCCCCATCGGAAGTGTCGAAAACGGGTTGGTTTACTGGAACAACTGGTTGGGGCTAAGTCACGCCATTGCCGAAATTCAGGTTCAAAAAGGGCCTGGCGTTTCCAATGCAGCGATCAATTCAGTGGGTGGAAGTTTAAACATTGTGACCTCAAATCCCAAAGAAACACCCGACTATTCATTGAGCTATCGGGTAACTTCTTTTGGCAACCAGGAAATTTCGTTTTCTGCCAACAGCGGAATCATGGAAAACGGTTGGAATGTAGCCTTTTACGGTTCTTATCTTCACGGAGACGGTTACATCGACGCCACCAATGTTTCGGCCTGGTCGTACTTTCTCACCTTAAACAAACAACTCAACGCTAAAAACAAACTGACCATTACCCTGTTGGGAACACCCGAAATACACGGCCAAAGGACTTTAAAGTTATCCGATCAGGAACATCGGTATTACGGCAACCTATATAATAAGGACTGGGGTGGATTGAATGGTAAAGTAAAAAATGCTTCCGAAAACTTCTACCACAAACCCGTTTTGAGCGTCAACCACAATTACACCCTCAACAGCAGAACCATTTTAGCCACGGCGGTTTATTTCACACCCGGGTATGGCGGTGGAAACTGGTCGGAAAGCTTCCAATACGCCCCTTCGATTTTTGAATTCAGGAATGAATCAGGTCAGATTGACTGGACAGCCATATACCAAAACAGCACGAATAACCAGAATAGCTTCGTGTTGGAGAATGGAGATAGCATCTCAGGCTACTCGATGAATGTTGGCACCCAATACCTGGCCAGCCACATTCAAACCGGACTGATGTCGACCCTACGGCATGCCATCAATGATCGGCTAACCCTGACCGGTGGTATTCATTACAGGTATTTCAACTCATTTGTACGTGAACAAATCACCGACTTAATGGGAGGCAAGGTTTTTATCGATGATTATTCCTGGGCGGCGGATGGCGTTGCCGGAAGAAACCAGCTAAACTACGTCGGCGACATCATCAAAGTGAACAATTCGAGCGTTGTAAATTTTACAAGTGCCTATTTACAGGCCATTTACAACTCAGGAAGGATAAATGCCTACGTATCGTTGGGAGGAAATAACAACTGGTACCAACGTGTGGATCGTTACAATTATGTGAAAAATCAAAAAAGTGAAACCATCGTTAAACCCGGGTTTGATTTAAGGGGAGGAACCTGTTACAATTTTGGAACCCATCATGAAGTATTTGCCAATGCAGCTTTCATTTCACGTGCACCTTACTTTAAATATGTTTTCGGCAACTACACTAATGTTCCGGTTCACGACCTGAAAAATGAGCAAATTAGCACGGTGGAAGCCGGTTACCGCTTTCACAATCGAAGCATTAAATTTGAAGCCAATGCCTACTATACCGATTGGGGAAATGTTTCGATGCTTTCGAATGAGTATATTCAATTGGAAAACAACACCCAAAGCAGGGCCATGGTGAATGGGTTGCATGCCATCCACCAGGGAGTTGAATCGATGCTGGATGTGCAAATCAATAAAAACATGGGCTTCGGATTGATAGCTTCATTTGGAAACTACAGTTGGCAAAACGATATAACCGCCACCTTATTAAATAGTGACAATATAGTTGTCGACACCATCCTGGTAATGGCCAAAGGGCTTAAAGTAGGAGGCACCGCGCAGCAACAACTGGGGGCACAATTTACCATTAAGGTATTAAAGATAATTGACATGAAAATGGAATGGATGTATTACGATCAGTTGTATGCTTCTTTCGATCCTGTGAACAGGACCAATCCCGGCGACCGAATGCAACCCTATCAGATTCCTGCCTTTCACGCCATAAATATATATGTAGGAATTCATACCAAAGTGCTCAACACCCCTTGTTTACTACAGCTAAATACGTATAACCTACTCAACTCCATTCATGTAGTAAATGCCCAGGATGGACCGGGTCATGATTTAGCGTCCATGACCGGGTTCTGGTCGTTTGGGCGGACTTTTGATATTATGTTAAAATTTAGCCTTTAAAGCAAAACAGTTGCATTGGTTCTTTAATAACTTATTAACAACACACAATATATATCTGGTTG
>PCUL01000426.1:0-23392 GCA_002771745.1 Bacteroidetes bacterium CG18_big_fil_WC_8_21_14_2_50_41_14 | reverse complement strand
AATCAATAACAATTGTTAATAATTATTAATAATGGCTTAATACAGTTTTTGGGTAGAATAGATATTTTTACTTCAAATATTAATAAAATCTATTTCATTTGAAAAACCAAAAAACTAAATGTTTATGAAAAAATTAAATTTACTCTTAACATTTTTCCTTACTGTATTGTTTGCTGGTGTGTCATTCTCACAAGGAACGGTTACAGGGAAAGTGGTTGATGCCACTTACAATGAGTCGCTTATTGGAGCCACTGTTGTATTGAAGGGGACAACAACGGGGACAGTAACAGACATCAACGGAGCTTTCTCCTTAAAGTTAGCTGCTGGTTCTTATACCATTGATATCAGTTATATTGGATACGAGTTACAGTCATTTCCGGTAACGATTGGCGACAATGAAACACATAATCTCGGAAAAGTAAAATTAGCATCCACTACATTTGCTTTGGAAGGGGTGAACATTATGGCTGACCGCGCTAAAGAAAGGCAAACTCCTGTTGCCCTTTCCAACATTTCGAAAGCTGAAATTCAGCAGCAATTAGGTTCACAGGATCTTCCTATGATTATGAACATGACTCCCGGTGTGTATGCTACCCAACAAGGTGGTGGAGCCGGTGATGCAAGGATCAATGTAAGAGGGTTTAACCAACGTAATGTGGCCATTATGATTAATGGTGTTCCTGTTAATGATATGGAAAATGGATGGGTATATTGGTCTAATTGGGACGGTATTGCTGATGCCACCTCTTCCATTCAAATGCAACGTGGTTTGAGTGCTATAAACTTGGCCACTCCTTCGGTAGGTGGTACCATGAATATTATTACATCACCAGCTGAAATGGAAGCTGGTGCCAGTGGTAAATTCGAATACGGTTCAGGTAACTTTATGAAAACCACAATTAGTGCTCATACTGGACTTATCAACAATAAATTTGCGGCAAGTGTTGTCGCTGTGCGAAAAGTTGGCGAAGGTGTAATTGATAAAACTTGGACAGATGCATGGGCATACTACATGGGATTAAGTTACCAAGTTAGCAAGAACCATAGATTGGAAGCTTATATTATGGGTGCGCCTCAAAAACACGGACAAAACCTCTACAAACAAAACGTTGCAATGTACAACGCTGAATATGCTAAAGAGGTTGGTGCTGATAGTGCTGTTGCATATTATGCAAATAAATTAGATACTCCTGTTTCACCAAACGGAAGGCTATATAACGAAAACTGGAACAGTGTTAACAGTTCATATTCAGGAGACCAATATTTTAACGGAAAAACCCATAGCAGATATGACAATGCTTTTATCAATGAACGTGAAAATTATTTCCATAAACCTCTTGCTAATTTAAACTGGTATGCTCAATGGGGAGATAAAGTTACTTCTTTTACTACTGTTTACTGGTCAGGTGGTAAAGGTGGCGGATCCGGTACATATGGAAAAATTCAGTACGATTATGATTCTGAACCAACAAGGATTGTTGATTGGGATGCTACGATAGAAAAAAATCAAGATCCTACCTATGCTAAACCTGGAAATCAAGGAGCAATTCGAAACTCTGTAAACAACCAATCGACAATTGGAGCTTTAACAAAAGTTAAAATTAACTTCTCAGAAACATTCAAAGGGCAGATTGGACTTGACTGGAGAACTGCTAAAATTGAACACTTCCGCGAGTTAAGAGACATGTTAGGTTTAACTACCTATACTGATGTTGATAAATATAATGATTATAAACCTTACAGTGACTTTTGGGTTGGTGATGAAGTTAACAGAAAACTTGGTGACAAAGTAAATTATTTCAATACCAATACTGTTGACTGGTTTGGAGGTTATTTACAGGGTGAATACACGAATGGATCTTTATCAGCCTATGGTACTGCTGGTTATTCTATGATTAAGTATTCTTACGTAAACCACTTTAAAACCGCAAAAATGATTAATGACAGTACTCCAGATTTAAATAGCGGTGAATTAAAATCAAATACTGACTGGATTGCCGGTTACCAATTTAAAGGTGGCTTAAACTATAACTTTAACGAATCATTTAGCGGTTTCGTAAACTTTGGCTACGTAAGTAAAGTGCCAATTTTCGACGAAGTAATCAATGATGGAAATGGTATAGTTGCAAAAGATCCTCAAAATGAAAAATTCATTTCATACGAGGCAGGGGTAATTTATAATTCATTTGATAATAAACTTGATGTAAAAGGTAACTTCTATTACACAACTTGGAAAGACCGAATCGTAACAAAATGGATTCAACTTACTCAGGATGAAGACGGTTTTGCATTTATTAAAGGTCTTGACCAAAGACATATGGGTCTTGAATTAGAGGCAAATTATCGTATTGCAAAAATTATTGGAGTAGGTGGCGTTGCATCAATAGGTAATTGGAAATATTTAAATGATGTAAATGCTCAAATCCAAAACGAAGGTGGTGTTATTTTAGACACAGTTAATGTGTATGCAAAAGACCTTAAAGTTGGTGATGCCCCACAATCTCAGGTTGCATTATGGGCAAACATTTATCCCGTTAAAGGACTTAACTTCCAATTAATATGGCGTTATAATGCTAATCATTATGCAGACTTTAATCCCGTCGACAGGGATGATGAAAGTGACAGAGTACAAAGTTGGAAGACTCCTTCGTATTCAGTATTTGATATGCACATAAATTATTCAGTTCCTCTAAAAGGAAGAGTAGGCCTTGATGTATTTGCACACATGTTTAACTTACTCGACACATTTTATGTGCAAGATGCCCTTGACAATAGTCCATATAATGGATATAAAGGTGCTGATAAGCAGTTTAATCATGATGCAAATAGAGCCGAAGTATTTCTTGGAATGCCGAGAACATTCAATGTAGGTGTGAAAATTTCTTTCCATTAATTCCATCATTTAGCTATTTAAAAAAGAGCCTCCACTATTGGGGGCTTTTTTTTACCTTAGTCGTTTAATTGCAAAGCATTACACTAATAATCAATAGATAATTATGAAAAAGAACATTTCAGTTTTAATTTTTTCCCTGTTGTTATTGGGACAACTGCTAACAAGCTGCTCCACAAAAACAGAAACCAATCCGAAACCCTACCTGATCGTGCTGTCGCTTGATGGTTTCAGGTGGGACTATCCCGACCACGCCAACACACCTACCCTCGATTCGCTGTCACAGGTTGGCGTGAGAACCAATATCATTCCCTCCTATCCCACCAAAACATTCCCAAATCATTATACCTTGGCCACCGGATTGTACCCCGGCCACCATGGTATTGTGCTCAACGGTTTTTATGCTGTAGATCTGGGAAAACAATACTCCTTGGGAAATCGCCGGGCAGTTGCCGATGCCGACTTTTATGGAGGCGAACCCATTTGGAACACCTGTGAAAAACAAGCAGTGAAAACAGCCACCTTATTTTGGGTCGGTTCCGAAGCACCCATTAACCACTTAACACCAACCTATTGGTCGGCTTACAACCAGAAATTGTCTTTTGAATCACGCATCGACTCCTTGTTTAATTGGCTTTCCTTACCGGAAACCCAACGTCCGCATCTGATCATGTGGTATTATCATGAACCCGATCATACAGGCCATCAATTTGGGCCCCGAAGTATGGAAACAGTTGCCGAAGTCGAAAGGCTCGATCGCTATTTAGGTATGTTTTTTAAACGCATGAGACAACTCCCGGATTATCATCAGCTCAACTTTATCGTCACCTCCGACCATGGCATGGGCGAAATTTCACCAGATAGACAAGTCATTCTCGATGAAACAATCGACACTTCCTGGTTTGAGAGATTTGATGGATGGAATCCAAACTGGAATTTCAAAGTAAAAGCCGGGTTGATGGAGAAAGTTTACAGCAACTTAAAAAAGGTATCCCATGTGAAGGTGTATCACCACGACAGCATTCCCGATCGGTTGCATTATGGAAGCAACCCCCGGACATACGACTTTACCCTGGAAGCCGATTCGGGATACAGCATCTATTGGTCGTGGAACATCAGTAATGGTTTGGGCACCCATGGCTACGACAACAGGAACCGCGACATGCATGCCATTTTTTATGCCGCCGGTCCGGCCTTTAAAAAAGGATACCAGGCGCCTGCCTTTGAAAATGTGAACCTGTATGAACTGATGGCTGAAATTTTGCACATTGTTCCTGTAAAAACAGATGGAGAGCTGGCCAATACCGAAAGCATGCTCCTTCCCAAATCCCGGCCTTAGCCTAACCTTTTCACATAATACACCAGATCATCGCCTTTATCGTAGTAGTCTTCGAACTGAGCTTTGAGCTCGTAGCCGTTTTTTTCGTAAAACATGCGTGTCGGAGTATATTGTTTACGGCTCGCTGTTTCCACGTAAATGCCACCTCCTTTGAGTGTCCTGATCTCTTCTTCCGTGGCTTTTAACAATTGTTTTCCCAATCCCCGGTTGCGGTAATCGAGGTGGGTGGCAATCCAGTACAAATCGTAGCTGTTTTTGGTGCACGGGATGAGTCCAAAACAGGAGTAGGCCACGGTTTTGCCTTCTATTTCCAAAAAGATGAATTCGTAACCACTGGCCTCACCTTTCTCGAGACGCTCTTCAGCCAACTCGGCCGCTACATCTATTTCTTCCTCGTTAAAAAACCCGGTGGAAGTAACTATTTCCCTGATGACCTGTGGGTCGGAGGCGGTGACTTCTTTGCGTAAGGTAATGGTATTCATTAGGATTATGTTTTTTGGTCGTTGAATTAAAATCAGATAATTACCGATGAATGAGCATCTTCAATAATACGGGTGAGCACGGTGTTAAACGAAAGTCCTGCCTCCAAGGCTGCAGCATAAAATCCGGCGTCCGGCGAAAGACAAGGGTTGGCATTTATCTCCAAAACATACGGATTGTTCTGTTCGTCCACACGAAAGTCGATGCGTACATAACCTTTCAGGCCAAACAGCTGCCAGCATTGGTGACAAATATTGCTGAGTTTTTCTGCCAGATCGGGCGTTTCCTGCTCTATACCGAAACGGCGGTTGGTGTGTTTGAATTCAAACGAATCTTCATTCCATTTGGCTTCATAGCCGATGATGTGGGGCTTTCCTTCTGGAAAGTTGTCAAAAACAATTTCAGCCATGGGCAATACTTCAGGCCCGTTTTTTCCTCCCAATACCGAAATATTAAATTCTCTTCCGGTAACGAATTCTTCAAAAAACCACATCCGGTTTTGGTTTGCTGACAAAAACGCGTTGATTTTTGCCAATTCTCCCTCCAACACATTGGCATCCGAAATGCCTACCGAAGCATCCTCCCAAACGGGTTTGGCGATATACTTTTTGTTGGGTTTAAACTCACCGGAAGAAATGTCTGTAACCAATTCCGGTGTTGGAATTCCATTGGCCAGTAACAGTTTCTTGGTCAGGGTTTTGTTGCTGGTGATGTACATGCTTTCAGAACCACATCCTGTAAAGGGTATTTTAAGATGTTCTAAAAGTGCCGGTGCCCAATGAATCAACCTGGCATCCTGCGCCACACCTTCCACCAGATTGACCACAAAGTCAGGCGAAAGCCCGGTGATTTGCGCTACAACCGCCTGTATATTGAAATCCATAAATACCCGTTCGCTCTCAATACCTAGCTGTTCAAGGGTTTCCTCCACCAGGCAGGCTTGTTCGAGGACATCCAATTCATCTTCGCTTGGATCTGATGAAAGTGCGTTGATTAAAACGATGGCTTTTTTCATTTCACTGGTTTTTTTACCTTTTGAACCGCAGAATCCATGATGCGTTTCATCAATTCGGGATATGGTATGCCATTCAGTCGGCTCAGGATCGGAAGGTCAGAATGGACAGGATGCATCCCGGCAAGCGGGTTTACTTCCAAAAAGTTCGGCACACCCTTTTCATCCATCCGGATGTCCACACGTCCGCCATCTTCGCAGCCCAACAACCGGAATACATCCAACGCCAGTTGCTCGCAGGAATTTTTTATAGCCTCATCGGTTACGGCCTGATATTCTATCACTTGCTTATAATCTTCCTTGTTAGCATAGGAGTAAAGTCCCTTTTCAGCCTTTTCGAGCAACAGAATTTCCATGGTGCCGGTGGTTTTGGCATTCACCCCTGTGCCGGTAATTCCGGTAGTAAACTCACGTCCGCTCAGATAGGTTTCCACCAAAACAGGTTGTTTGAATTCCTTCAGAAGAGCCAGACATCTTTCTTTTAATTCATTTTGATTGGTGATAATGGATTTTCCATTGATACCTTTGCCTGTTCCTTCCGCCACGGGTTTGGCAAACAATGGGAATGGCAGGTTTACCCCTTCAATATCACTTTCGTGATGTACCACTGCAAAGTCAGGGGTGGCGATACCGGCATCTCTGATCACGCGCTTGGTGAGCCCTTTATCGAGGGTAAGTGCCAGCACTAGTGGCCCCGAAAAAACATACGGAATCAGGTAAGCATCCAACAAAGCCGGAACCTGGGCTTCGCGCCCAAGGCCATACATGCCTTCGGCAATATTAAACACCAGATCCCATCGTTTACCTGCAGCTAACTCAATGACAAGTTGTTTAAGATGACCAATCCGTTCTGTTTGGAAACCCAGTTGTTGCAGGGTTTGTTCGATGGCTTCAATGGTGTCTTCTTTGTCGAATTCGGCTGTTTCTTCTTCAGAAAAGCCCATTTTTAAATATTCCGAACGCAGATCATAGGTCAATCCTACTTTCATTTTATGGATTTGGTGTTATATAATGAGATGATAATCAATGTTAAATAGATACCCAATCCTGCAATCAGGTGTAGTCGGGATACCGAAAAAGTTTGTCTTCGTAGTTGCGCAGAACGACCTCCCCATTTTCATTACCAACCAGATATTCAGGAAGCAATGGAATTTTTCCACCTCCTCCGGGAGCATCAATCACATAATGCGGAATGGCGTATCCGGAGGTAAAACCCCGCAGGTTTTTAATGATTTCAAGTCCCTTAGCCACGCTGGTGCGGAAATGTGCCGAACCCGGAATAGGATCGCATTGATAGAGGTAGTAGGGTTTAACACGTACTTTCAACAACTCGTGGGTAAGCTTGCGATAGACTTCCGAATCATCGTTTACACCTTTAAGCAGTACTGTTTGACTTCCTAACGGGATTCCTGCATCTGCCAGACGAATACAAGCTTCCCGGGTTTCGGGGGTCAGTTCATCGGGATGGGTAAAGTGCAGGCTCATAAAAAGTGGGTGGTACTTTTTAAGCATGTCCACCAATTTTTGGGTGATGCGCATGGGCAATACTGCCGGAACTTTGGTTCCCAACCTGATCATTTCCACATGGTCGATACTACGCAGTCCGTTAAGCAAATATTCAATTCGTTCGTCCGAAAGGGTAAGTGGATCGCCTCCGGAGATAATCACATCCCTGATTTCGGTGTGCTGCCTGATGTAATTAATGGCCCGGTCGATTTGAGGCGTTCCCGCATGCATCTTGTCCTTTTTCGACACCATATGCGAACGGGTACAATACCTGCAGAATGCAGAACAAAATCCGGTTACCAAAAACAGCACGCGATCAGGATAACGATGTATGATAAGAGGAACAGGACTATCGTGTTCCTCACCCAAAGGATCGGATTCTTCGCCCGGGGACATCACCAACTCATCCATGGTGGGCAACATGGTTTTACGCAAGGGTTGCAAATTTTGCTGTCCGGCAATTAAAGCAGCGTAGTAAGGAGTTACCCGAATGGGTAAGTTCAGTGATTGTTCTTTAAATCCCCTTTCGTCATCTGTAAGGGTCAGTACTTTTTCAAGCGAATCGAAGGAGGTAAAGCTGTTTCGTACCTGCCATTTCCAATCCGACCATTTGTCGTTCGGAACACCCGGGAAATAAATACTCCTGAACTGCGATGACTGTTCTGATAAGGGAAAATATTCGGTTGGTTTGCTGGTAGTTGTTGTTGCCAGACCATTGCTGAGAAGGCCGGCACCTCCTGTAGGTGGAGGTTCGTCAAGATCTTCCTGCATACAGGTAGATTTCGACAAGAGGGTATTTTTTGGTTTCATCTCTTTTTAAGGCATTTAATGGATTATTTTACCTTAGTTTGTACCAGTTAATGATTTATAAAAATGCGTTCAGTCTAAACTGAAACCAAATGCAATATTATATCTTTTTAAAACAAAAACGACATCTTAGAAATTAATTATTAACTTTTTTGTGGTGAGATTTATCTGGCTTATACAATAGTAATTTAATTAGTTACAAAATGTTTGTTATTGGCAGCTGATCATTTTTGCTAAAAGACCAGTTGGAACCTCATTTCAAAAATCCCGGCTTGCCCCAAACCAACCACTTCAGACGAAATATAGTTGGCAGAAATGCGTGCCACGGGGTTGATATACCAGTTGGCTCCCAAGGTCATATCATGCATTTCGCCCCCGTGGAATTCACGGGCAAACAGGGCTATTTCTGAATACCTGAGCAATAATTCCAGGGCTCCGAAACCACCTTTTTGACCATAGTTTTTTCGTGGGGTAATATGACCAAAACAAGCCGACCCCTGGCTGTATTCTTTGTGCTCACCAGTAAGAATCCAACTGAAACTTCCGTACCAGGCATAGGACTTTTCCAGATTGGGATCTGTTTTGATAATGATGGAGTTGAGGATGTATTCTGATTGAAACGAGAAACCATGATACACAACCACCAATTCGGTTCCCAGTTTATCGATGTTGTCCACATTCTCGAAATCTGCGGCCAGATATTTGGGCGCCAAATGGGCTTCGGGGGTTGAATAGTAAATCAGTTTATCATCACCCTGAAATTGATATGAGTAAGAAAGTCCCAGGTGAACCATCTGGTAGTTATTTCCGTCTTTTAAATAAGGTAAAGCGGAGATTCTTCCAGTCAGGTGATATCCGTTGCCCAGGTATTTTCCAATGCCCCGTGAATTAAAGAAATATCCTGCATAAGCCGATATCCGTTTATTGGCCCATTGATTAAATACCATGAAACCCAGGCTCCGTTCCGGTGTGAAGGCATTGGTTAACGATCGTCCGATATAATTTATATTATTTGAGCTTGTCAGCATCTCAAAACCCAGGGGTTCCTTGAAATTACCTACCTGAAAATTTCCTATTCCGGGGATTTTTGTGAATCGTATATAAATGTCTTTGGGGGCTGCTTTTCCATTGGCAAAATCAACTTGGAACTTATATTCAATGTTGTTGAAAAATTTACCGGAAGTATATAGTCTGATTCTTCTGAACTCTGTACCATTGTTCGCCTCAAAGTGTTGATTCAGCGAATCATCCTGGTGAATAAACATCACGTCATACTGAATACGGCCCCCCATTTTAAACTGAAACTGCTTATCGGCACTTTCAAATTTCAGGGCATTGTCCCATTTTATAGTAAGTGGTTCTTCAGTTTGTGAATAAAGGCTTGTTGCCATGAGGATGAGAAGAGGTAGAAAAATCTTTATTCGCATCGATTCGAAAATATTTTAGCGGGCAAATTTAACACAATGTTAATATAAACTTAACATTGGATAATTAACATTTAATCTTTTATCCATTTGAGACAGTTTTCTGGTTGATCAATTAGGGAGAGTGTCAGTTTAATAGAAGTGGTAGCTGGTCATTATTATAATTTATTGCTATCAACCCTTTTTAATTTCAAATTGCTTGATAAACTTAAATGGTCAAAGTAAATTTCCCGATAAAAGGGGATTGTAATCAGAATAGTGGTATTCTTGCAAAATAATACCTGATTGTAGTATATAATGAAACTGTCGCATACTTCGGAATATGCCTTGCGCATTTTAAGTTTCATGGCCAAAGAGCCCGAACGGCTTTTTTCGGCCATGTAAACAAATATTGATTTTGATTCAACTTAAACTCCGAAAAAATGAATAATAATGAATTTGAAAAAGGAAAGAAATTTTCCTACAACAACAGCATCGCGTATGCCGACAAAGCTGTAGTAAGCAAACATGTGCTAAAAACGGAAACCGGCAATATCTCTCTTTTTGCCTTTGATCAAGGGGAGGGATTGAGCGAGCATACCGCTCCTTTTGATGCGGTAGTGTATATTGTTGACGGTAAGGCTGATATACTCATCAATGGCGAATCGAATGTCCTGGAAGCCGGCGAAACGATTATTATGCCAGCCAATATTCCTCATGCATTAACGGCCATCGAAAAATTCAAGATGGTGCTTACGATGATTAAAAAGTAGCGGTTGTTTCTTGCGAAGGCAACTTCCCGGTTACAGTTACCTGCAGAATGATCTGTTGTAAAATGGGTGAAAGCAGCTGGCTTGTGGCAATGGTAATGTAATCCATGTTTAATATTATCTGCTTCAGAACCGACTGTACTATTCACCGGACATCTTATGGCGATCGATGTTATTCATTCCCGTGCATGTTTGATAAGGTTAATTGCTGTTTATTCCCTACTTTTGTCGAGGCAATCTGCATGGTAACAGCTTAATTTATTCGTTTTGAAGAAATAGGCTTTTACGATATGTCGATTGCTCCAATTGTTACAATTTAACGTCACTATGCAAAATCAATCAAAAATTACCTGCCCCAATTGCGGCTCCCTGATAGATGTTCAGGATGCGTTATCGCACCAGCTTGAAGAAGAAATTAAAAAGGATTATAATGTCCGGCTGGCCAAAGAACGGGAAGCGTATGAGCAACAAGCCAGGATATTAGCTGATGAAAAAGCAGCATTTGAAGAAAAAAAGAAAAAAGAAAACGAACTTTTTCAGGAACGATTTGATATTAAAATAAAGGAGGAGAGAAAACTTCTTGAGATAAAACTAAAAGCCAAAATGCAGGAGGAGCAGGCTGATCAGATAAGGGATTTGCAAAAAGAGCTGGACGAAAAATCGGAAAAAGTAAAGGAACTGAATAAAAGCAAGATGGAGATTGCCCGGTTGCAACGCGAAAAAGCAGAGTTAGCTGATTCCATCAACGCGGAAGCGCAAATTACGCTCAACAGGAAACTGATTGAAGAGAAGGAAAAAATCCGCAAAAGCGAACAGGATAGGAATGAAATGGCCATCAAGGAACTTCACAAGCAACTGGACGACCAAAAGCGATTGACTGAGGAAATGAAACGCAAACAGGAGCAAGGCTCCATGCAAATGCAGGGCGAAGTGCAGGAATTAGCCATTGAGGAATGGTTGGCGGGGAAGTTTCCATTAGACAGCATCGAAGAAATTAAAAAGGGAGCCCGCGGAGGCGATTGCATTCAAACGGTGAATACCAGGTCCAGGCAAAACTGTGGAACTATTTATTACGAAAGCAAAAGGACAAAGGATTTTCAACCCGGTTGGATCGAGAAATTCAAAAATGATATCCGCGAACGCGGAGCCAATTTGGCCGTATTGGTTACAGAGGCCATGCCCCAAGGGATGGATCGCATGGGTTTAAAGGATGGAATTTGGGTATGTACTTATGAAGAATTTAAAGGTCTTTGTGTTGTGTTGCGCGAAACCATCATTCAAATTAGTGACGCCATAGGTTCTCAGGAAAACAAAGGGGAAAAGATGCACATGTTATACGATTATCTGACCAGCAATGAGTTTAAGTTGCAAATAGAAGGCATTGTTGAAGGGTTTACCTTAATGAAAATGGATTTGGAATCTGAAAAAAGATCCATTACAGGCCATTGGAAAAAAAGAGAGAAACAAATTGAAAAAGTGTTGCTCAACACCAATTTTATGTACAATTCCATCAGAGGAATCGCCGGAACGGCTCTACAGCCCATCAAAGCCCTCGAAATGCCGGAGGTTTCGGAAGAGATTGAAAATTAACTTTAAACCCACCTGAAATACCCGGGACTGCTTATTAAGTGATGCGTTTATATTCTTAAGTAAAATGGCTTTTTTGATGTAACTCATATCCGATCCTGGGAGCATTGCAGATATTCATTATCAATCTTATTGTGATGATGATTGGTTTTTGAAATATTTTAATCGTAATTTAGCGAAAAAAATACCATGTCCGAATTTTGTTCTCAATGCTCACCGAATTTTACTGTTGATGATATCAATCTTTTTGAAATAGCAACAAATTTGAAACCAGGACAATCTGAAAGTTTTAATTGTCAAGGATGTAACAACAGGACCCTGTTTAAAGACGAGGATGGCAATATTTATTTGGGTAAGCTAATAAATGGGATTGGAAAGCTATTGCCAGTAAAAATTGAAGAATTAAAGCGCGTCTGATCATAGACAAAGCCCGATCAACACATCTTGTGCGCTACAAGAAAAAGCCGCTACCACTTTAATATGGTAACGGATTGATACAGAATATGGAGAATATCGGAATCGAACGGATGACCTTTTAAAACCTATCAAACACTCTTAAAATTTTTTCCCCACAGATACCAAAAAATAGCAGAGAAAAAGGCTACTGTCAAATCAGTCAATCATGGCATTTTTAGAGAAAAGACCATTTACATCATTGTATGGTGTTTGCCAGAACACGCTCCATCCCGGCTTAGGGTTCATTTCACTATTTTGAACACGGATTAACTGAATAGGTTTTGCCTACCTGAAAATTTCGTTGTATAAGCTCTCGATCTGAGTCACCTCCTGATCATCCAGCATTTCGAATTCCTTTTCCCTGGCTCGCGTTGAAAGGGTACCTTGTCCCTGTTCAAGAAATCTCACCAATAAAGCGATCATTTTATCCGGCATGTCAAAGGACTGCTCGATCTGTAATTTGAACTCATCGTATTGATGCAAATAATCCACTTCTTGCGGGATAATCTGATCAATGGTGAGCTCAACACAACTGTACAGGAACTCAGCCATCTTGGTGGCATCAAAGTATCTGTACAGGTCAATGGTTTCATTCAGGACTTCTACATTGTTGTCGGGGGTAGTTTCCCAATCGATCAACTCCAGACGAGGCAAAGCAAAGTGTTCGAGTACCTCGCGGTATTCCGGAATCCTTTCCAGAATGGCAGCCGAAACAGGGAATATCAGGCTCTTCCTGGCAAATCCATTCCTGGCCAGAACGTGGTGAATCAAATATCTGTGAATTCTTCCATTGCCATCAACAAAGGGGTGTATCAACACAAACCCAAAGGCTATAACGGTGGCTGCCAATACAGGGTCAAATTTGGCATTTTTAAGTTTGTCGTTCGTTTCAATTAATCCATCAACCAGAGTTTCCACGTCCTGCCATCGAGCTGAAATATGCTCTGGTATAGGTGTTCCATGGTTCCTGTCATGTTCTCCGACAAAACCGCCCTGCTCCCTGAATCCTAATTTCATAAACCTTGCATTTTCAATCACTAACGACTGTAACCGCAACAGCTCTTCTTTAGATAAATTTTTTTGACCTGCCTGTCCAATTGCATTCCCCCAGCACTGCATACGTGTATGTGGAGGGTTTTCTCCTTCAATGGCATAGGAAGCTTTGGAGTCCTTTAATAAGAGGAAGCCGACAGCACGCAATAAAACATCACGGCGAATGGACGTAAGGGAAGCTTCTATTTTTGCATCCAGCTTTGCTTCAATGAATTTTTTCAGCATTGATGTCTTGCGGATAAGTGGGCAAAAATTCTTTACTCCGGGCAGGTTATTTCTTACCCGTTGTCTGGGAGAATTTTCTGGAAGCCCCGTATACTGTAGGCTTTCATCCAGCACGTCTACATAATTTCCTGTTTTCAGATCCGCCAATTCCAGCTTTTCATCCATTAGCCATTCATACAAAAACCAGATTCTACGGGTATACAGGCTGGTTGGTTCCGCTTCAATTAGTTCTTTAATCGTGTTGTTTGGAACCTTGCTAAAAAGCTTCTTGAGCACTCCCAAATCAACTCCTTCATATTTCAGCGCGAATGTCAGATGACCGGATAATGTCTGCCGAGGTTCATGCCGGGGTGTAAACACCTTCCAGGTATCTGTAACATACTTCTTATGTTTTTCGCTAATCAGAGCAATCTTGTCCGGGATAGGCACTTGTAGATTGTATTTAGCAATGATGGCCCCATACCCAACTAACTTTCCCGGTTCAGGAGTTACCCTTTCGTGAAAAACGATTACTTTGTGTGAAAAAAGATTATTTTCCATATTATTTTCTGAATAATAATTATCAAAGATATGAAAAATGATTATAATCAGTGAAATGTAATCTAATTTATATTTTTTTTGTGAAATTCTATTATTTTCTGACGATAACCTTCGGGTAAAAAAAAAGACTTTACATTTCTGTAAAGCCTTATTTTTAGTGGAGAATATCGGAATCGAACCGATGACCTTTTGACTGCCAGTCAAACGCTCTAGCCAACTGAGCTAATCCCCCCAAAGCATAAATACTTTTTTAAGTATTGAGGCTGCAAATGTAGAAGTTTTTACAAATATCCTCCTAATTTTGTGGCAAATTTATGAAAAGATTATTCGTTGCTGTAAAAATTACACCTGATGAGGCCTTCCGTCAGACCTATTCGTTATTCAGGCAGAAGATGGTCTTCAGTCGGATTGCATGGGTAGAGCCCGATGTGATGCACCTCACTTTAAAATTTTTAGGGAATACGCCGGAGGATAAAATCCCGTTCATCAGCCAGGTACTGAGGGAAGTGACCCAAGGGCTTCCACCCCTGGATTTCCAATTAGATCACCTGGGAATATTTGGGAGTTCATACAACCCACGCGTTATTTGGGTGGGTTCCTCTGATCCCGCGAAACTGTCCGAACTTGGCCATGCCATCATTGATGGCTTGCACCAGGCAGGTTTTCATCGGGACAGACAAAATTTTGTCCCACACCTAAGCCTGGGCCGTATTAAAAAAGTGGAGAACAAAAAATATTTTCAGATGATCATCGATGAGTTTCGAAATCGGTTCTATATAAAAGGTAAAGTTGAAGAGGTGATATTATATAACAGTATACTAACCTCTTCCGGGCCGATTTACCAAAAAATCAGTGCGTTTAAATTAATTTAGTTTTTAGATCACCCTGATTGCAACGTTTTCACAACAAAGCCTGTCAATAGGGCAACAATTAATGCCAAAATGTAGTTATATCACAAGAATTTTATAATTTAGCCTTTCATTAATTATCGAATTGAAACAACTCTTTTTATACATATCTATTCTCATTGTTTTGCTTGTGTCTGTAGGGCTGCATGCGCAACAAGCACCTGCTTTTACGCACTACCGTGATGCACAGATGTTATACAATCCGGCCTTCGCCGGCATGCGGGAAGGGATTTGTGTCAATGGCATTTTCAGACAGCAGTGGGCTGGCTTCAAAGACTATGAAACCAATAAAAATGCAACTCCGGAGGATTATCTGGTGACAGTTGACTCACCCATCAGGTTTTTACATGGAGGTTTTGGCGGTGCCATTATACAGGATAAGGCCACTTATAATTGGGGCGATATCAGTTTAATACTGGCTTATTCATATCATGCAGAACTTGCTTTTGGAACTTTAGGAATTGGATTGGGAATCGATTTGAAAAACCGGAGCGTCGATGGCAGCATGTATAGGCCCGTGACGGATGGTGATCCTATTATATTCGCCTCCTCGCAGGGAGATATGCGTTTCGATGCCAATGCTGGTTTGTATTTTAAATCGGCCGACCGGTATTATGTAGGGTTTTCTATTACTAATTTGTTGAAATCAACATTTGTTAAACTTGATCCGGGGGGTAACGGGGAAATTTCTACCGACCGCACCCTGTATTTGATAGGGGGCTACAATTTTTTTCTTCCAAACGATCCACGTTTCGGGATAGAGCCTTCCTTTCTTATTCAAAGCGATATAGTTTCAACACAATATTCTGTGTCAGGCATCGTTAATTACAATGGCAAGTTCTGGGGAGGTCTCAACTACCGCTTTGGTGAATCTGTAGGCGTATTGGTTGGGATGCATTTCAAGGACCTGGGTATTGGATATTCTTATGATGTGAATACCATGCGTTTAGGTGTACCGGGCAGCCATGAGATAAGTATTAGTTACTGCTTTAAAATAAAAGGTGATAAATCGAGGACCAGCTATAAAAATACGCGATACCTCTAATCGAAAATGCGAAAACAGCATGATTGTGTGAAATGGTCGAGTTATTTTTTTACTTTTGGCGCCTCTGAATAGAAAAAGTTAAAAAGGAATAATCGCAATAAATCAAAATTCTAATAATGAAAAGACTGATTTTATACCTGTCGGCTATTGTGTTTCTGGGTAGTTGCAGCAACTCAGGAAATGGCGAACTCGTTGGAACCCGTAAAAATTCCAAACCATTTTATCAACCCGACCCTTACGGGATGGTATTTGTTCCGCAAGGCAGCTATACCATGGGTGCTGGCGATGAGGATCTTACCCATAGTAACCTGATTCAGCCAAAAACAATTTCCGTTTCTGCATTTTTTATGGATGAAACCGAAATTACCAATGATAAATACCGCATGTTTGTCAATTGGGTACGCGATTCCATCGCCCGGACCATGTTAGGTGATGTGCGTCCCGAAGATTACCTGATTGAGGAAAATGAGAAAACAGGTGAGGTTTATGATCCTCCTTATCTAAATTGGAAGACTGATATCGAGTGGAACAGTAAAGACCAGGACGTACGAGATGTGCTTGAAGACATGTACCTTCCGGAACACGAAAGGTTTTTCCGCCGTAAAGAAATTGATACCCGTAAATTGATGTACGAGTATTACTGGGTTGATCTCCATGCTGCAGCAAAAAAGGATTTCACCGAGGATGCCGATTTCAGGAATGCAGGTTTGGCCAACCGCCCGCAAGGCCTGCGCGACCGTTCAGTTTACGTGCGCAAAGAAACCATCGGGGTTTATCCCGATACCCTGGCATGGATTCACGACTATACCTATTCATTTAACGATCCAATGACCGAGAAATATTTTTGGCATCCTGCCTATGATAATTATCCCGTGGTCGGAGTAAACTGGAAACAGGCGCGTGCTTTCTGTGTTTGGAGAACAGAATTTTTAAATTCTCACCTCAAAAGTAAGAAAGGTCAGGTGGCTTTAGCTGAATTCAGGCTCCCAACCGAAGCAGAATGGGAATGGGCAGCACGCGGTGGCTACGCCCTCAATCCTTATCCCTGGGGAGGTCCTTATACAAGAAACGAAAAAGGTTGTTTCCTGGCTAACTTTAAGCCCGAAAGAGGAAATTATATTGGCGATGGCGGTTTGCGAACGGTTGTTGCCGCTCACTTTCCACCCAACGACTGGGGTTTGTATGATATGGCCGGTAATGTAGCCGAGTGGACAAACAGTGCATTCGACCCATCTTCCTATAATTTTACCTGGGACATGAACCCAAATTATACCTACACAGCCAAAGAAGATGACCCACCAGTAATGAAGCGCAAAGTCATCCGCGGAGGATCGTGGAAAGACATTGCTTATTATCTTCAGGTTTCAACCAGGGATTTTGAATATCAGGATACCTCAAAATCATATATCGGTTTCCGAACCATTCAACCATATCTGGGACGAAATAAGGGAGATAATCCAAATAAAGCATCTAGAATTTACAATTAACAGTTCAAACCATAGTCAACAATTTAAAAGTAAAAGTCATGGGCGTATTTAGTTTTGTTAAAACAAGGAAGTATAAAAAATTTATGAGTTTTGTATACGGGTGGGGTGCATCAGTTGTATTGATGGGTGCATTGTTTAAAATTAATCACTATACCGGTGCAGATGAAATGCTTATCGTAGGATTGTCTACCGAAGCAATTATTTTCTTTTTCTCCGCTTTTGAACCCCCATTTATCGAGCCTGACTGGAGTTTGGTTTATCCTGAATTGGCTGGAATGTATGCTAGTGTTAAAGACCAGGAACTTAAAAAAAGCAAATCACCTTCCGAACGGTTGGACGAAATGTTGCAAAAGGCCCAAATTGATCAAAAGGCGATAGAACGTCTTGGGGTAGGCATGGAAAAACTTTCTGACAATGCCAGCAAGCTTAACACCTTTACCAATGCAGCTGTTGTTTCAGAGGAGTTTTATAAAAATATGAAAACTGCCTCCGGTTCAGCCGAACAATTGGGTAAAGTGATTGATAAAGATGTGGAAGTTGCCGGAAATTATGCCAACAATATGCATAAAGTGAGCGAAGGAGCTACGGTTCTTGCAACAGCTTATGAAAATGCTGCCGACAGTATGAAACGTGATGCCATTACAACCGAAGTATTTGCCGGTACTGTTAAAACAGCTACTGAATCAGCACAAAGTTTGGCCGACAGTTATCAAAAATCGGCTCAACTTCTGGCAAAATCGGTTTCTGCACTCGACTTTACTGCTCTTGAAGGAGGCGCTTACAACGAGCAACTACGCAAAATTGCGGAGAATCTAACAGCCTTAAATGCCATTTATGAAATTCAGTTGCAAGGGACTAACAAAACTGTCGAATCTTCTGAAAAGATGAATGGAACCATTGCAGCTTTTCTTGGTAAGCTTGAACAATCAGCTACCTCCACAGCCCAGTTCTCAAGTCAGATGGAAGCCCTTACACAACGTATGAGTTCGCTGAACAAAGTTTATGGCAACATGTTGTCAGCCATGAACATGAACGGTTAACAACTGTCGTTTGTATTAACGGATTTTTCCATAAAAAAAATTAAAAAATGGCTGGATATAAAGAAACCCCTCGGCAGAAAATGATCTCCATGATGTACTTGGTACTCACGGCATTGCTGGCGCTTAACGTTTCGAAGGAAATTCTGGATGCGTTCCTTATAGTGAACAAATCCATGGAGACTACAAACGAAAGTGTAGCCGCAAAAATAGATGATGCGTATGCCAAATTTGAACAGCAATACAATTTGAATAAAGTTAAAGTTGGACCCAATTGGGAGAAAGCTCAGATGATGCAAAAAGAGGCTGATATTTTTCTGGATTATCTCGAGCATCTGAAATTTAAATTGGTACTGGTTGCCGAAAGAAATAAAGACTCTCTGGAAATTTTAAACCTGTATTACAAGGATTCAATTATTAACGGGAGACAACGCAAGGTGTTGAACCTTCGTGCAGTGGGCAGCAAGGACAAGTACAACGAAACCACCAATTACATGGTGCGAACCAAAACTAAAGGTGAAGCTTATGTGTTATCGCAAAAAATGGATAACTTCCGGGATGTTGTTTTATCTGTGATGGACTTACCTGAAAATTCTGAAAAAGTCGGTTTAACAACAGAAGGAGGTGATTATCGCAATGCCGACGGAGTACAACAGACCTGGGAATGGCATAACTTCTATCGTACCATACTCGCGGCTGACGTCACCATCGTTAATAAAATTATTGCCGAAGTACGGTCTGCACAGTTTAATTCACTCAATTATCTATATAGCCAGGTAAGTGAAAAGGACTTCAAATTTGATAACGTAGTAGCCAAGGTTATTCCTAAAAGCACGTATGTTTTTAAAGGTCAGAAGTATGAAGCGGAAGTTTTGGCAGCAGCCTACGATTCTAAAACAAAGTTGGAAAGTCGTGTGTTGCAAGGTGTAGATGAAATTAATGATGGTAACCGAAGCCGTGCAATTAATATTAAAGGAGATGGAGTCATTAATTTGGAATTCCCTACCAATGCTGAAGGGCCTCAAAGGTTTGCCGGAGAAATTATTATGCGTGACCCCGTTACCGGTGATATTAAGACTTATCCTTATGATGGAGAGTATATTGTGGCACCACCTGCACTTACTGTGGCTCCATTAAAAATGAATGTATTGTATATCGGCGTCGATAATCCTGTTTCAATATCATCACCGGGTTTACCACAGGAGAAAATACGTCCCGTAATCAGTACCGGTATTTTGAAAAGAGATCCCAAGAGCCACGATTGGATAGTCCGCATCGACAAGAAACCCACAGGTAAAGCAATCGCTACTGTGAGCGCTACTGCGGAACTTGATGGGAAAGTCATTCAATTGGGTTCTTCCGAATTCCGCGTAAAGCGCGTTCCGGATCCTATCGCTGAAATTGCAGGACAAACCGGTGGTTCCATCGACAAGAACGTGTTGCTTTCTGCTGGAGCCATTATACCCAATATGGAAGACTTCAACTTCGACTTATACTTCATCGTAACTTCCTATACTTTTGGTACCATTGTAAATGGAGACTATCTTCCCAAAAACATCAAGGGAAACGTTTTTACACCCGAAGTGGTTAATATGATTAAAAATGGGAAGTCAAAACAGAAGTTTATATTCGAAAATATCCAATCACAGGGTCCTGATGGAACTATCAGAGGTTTAAACCCGGTGAACTTAGAACTTAAATAATTTTAAATAATGTACAGGATGAAAAAGTTAGTTGTTGCCATATTCGCCATGTTCATGTTGCTGTCGGTATCCTCAGTGGCTCAGATCATCGATGAAGCCCCTATTGACGGGCTGTTTCAAGATGAATCATGGAGCGTGGATGTAAAGCCGATTGCCTTTCCAACTATTCGCAAGGCCGATGTGATGTGGTCGAAACGAATTTGGAGGGAAATTGACTTTAGGCAAAAGTTCAACCAAAAATTCTATTATCCTCTCGATCCGCAACAAAACTGGAAATCGTTCATCATGGTTCTCCTTGATGCCTTGAAAGAAGGTGGTCATTTTACAGCCTATGATTTGTCGAATACCGATGAGTTGCTCGTGCCAATCACATACAACGAGGTGGTGGGTCGTCAGACAGATACCCTTCACCAAATGGGACGAAGACCATATCCTCCTTACGAAGAGTACGATACAGTAATCGTTACCAGTTTCGAACCTTCTAAAGTGATGCGCTTAAGGGTTAAAGAGGATTGGTATTTCGACAAACAACGGAGCCAGATGATGGTACGCATCATTGCCCTGTGCCCGGTGATGATTAAAGAACGCGATGGACAGGAAGTAACCGAACCCATGTTTTGGATTAGCTATGCACAGGCACGTGACGTGTTTGCAAAAGCACTGGTGTTTAACGAGTTTAACTCGGCCATGCGCCTTACTTATGATGAACTTTTCTGGAAACGCTTGTTCGACAGTTATATCTATAAGGAGCAAAATGTTTATGACCGTCGAATCAATGCCTATGCGCAAGGTTTGGATGCACTGTTGGAGTCGGAACGAATTAAACAGGAAATGTTCCGGTTTGAAGAGGACTTGTGGCAATATTAGGATTTCACTTACCACTCTTAAAAAACCCCTCTTTCCGGAGGGGTTTTTTTTTCGACCGGGCGGTTGAGTGCCTTTTAATCAATTATCTTTAACTTTGCTGTCAACGATAGATCCAGCTATGATTGACCTGTTTGCAACTCAAATTACTTATCTTAAAGGTGTGGGGCCAAAGAAGGCAGAGCTTCTTCAAAATGAGATTGGTATAGCTACTTACGAAGATTTGCTCACTTATTATCCTTTTAGGTACGTGGATAAAAGTCAGGTATTCGGCATACGGGATGTGGTCAGCGATCAGGCTTATGTTCAAATCAGGGCCACCGTAACCTCTGTTGAAGCCAATGGTGAGAAGCGCATGCGGTTTGTCGTGGTCACTGTTAAAGATACCACCGGTACCATCGATCTGGTGTTTTTTAAAGGACTTCGTTGGGTGGTAAATCATTTTATACCTGGCAAGTCATTCTATATTTTTGGTAAGCCCTCTGTTTTTCGTAATAAATTTAATTTTGTTCATCCCGAGGTGGAGGACGATGATGGCAAAGTCATGGCCATTACCGGACCCAGACTCGAAGGGATATACAGCACCACTGAAAAATTGAAGAATGTGGGACTGGGATCTCGCGGATTGGGTTTTCTCATCAAAGAGTTGCTCAATAAAGGAGTGAACCAGATAGAGGAAACTCTTCCCGAATATTTGATCAACAGGTATCAGTTGATGAACCGTCGTCCTGCCTTGATTAATATTCACTTTCCGGAAGAGGCTGATAAAATTTCACCCGCTACCTACCGGTTGAAATTTGAAGAACTGCTGTTTATCCAGCTCGACATGCTTTTGCAGAAAAAAAACCACCAGCGTAAAATTGCGGGGCATGTTTTCTCGCAGGTGGGCCCGCTGTTTCTTGAGTTTTACGAAAAGTATTTACCCTTTGAACTTACCAATGCGCAAAAACGCGTAATCCGTGAAATCCGCATGGATCTGAAAAGCGGCACCCAGATGAACCGTTTGTTGCAGGGTGATGTAGGCAGTGGTAAAACCCTGGTCGCGTTAATGATCTTCTTGCTGGCCATCGACAATGGGTTCCAAACTTGTTTGATGGCACCAACAGAAATTTTGGCTAACCAGCATTTTAACAGCATTTCTTCCTTCTTAAAGGACATGGATATTGAGATAGCCTTGCTTACCGGGAATACTAAAAAAGCTCAACGCACCCACATTCACAAACGACTTCTGGATGGCTCGATGGATTTGCTCATCGGCACTCATGCTGTGATAGAAGAGGTTGTTCAGTTTAAGAACCTTGGATTTGTTGTAATTGACGAACAACACCGGTTTGGAGTAGAGCAACGGGCCAAAATGTGGAAAAAAAGTGATGTCCTGCCACATGTTCTGGTGATGACAGCTACTCCCATTCCCCGAACGTTGGCTATGACATTGTATGGTAATCTAGATGTATCGGTGATTGATGAACTACCTCCTGGTAGGAAGCCTGTTAAAACCGTCCATTATTTTGAGTCGAAGCGGCTGCGTGTGTTGGGCTTTATGAAAGAACAGATTAAACTTGGACGACAGGTTTATATAGTATATCCCCTGATTAATGAATCGGAAAACCTGGACCTTAAAAACCTGATGGATGGATTTGCGAACATACAGCAAGATTTTCCACTTCCGCAATATCAGGTGAGCGTAGTGCATGGCCGGATGAAAGCCGATGAGAAAGAATACGAAATGAAGCGGTTCGTGGAAGGTAAGACCGACATTTTGGTGTCAACAACGGTTATAGAAGTCGGTGTGGATGTCTCGAACGCGACGGTCATGATCATAGAAAACGCCGAACGCTTTGGATTATCGCAGTTGCATCAGTTACGTGGCAGGGTTGGCCGCGGTGGCGATCAGTCCTATTGTATCCTGATGTCGGGTAATAAACTTTCTGTTGAAGGGCGTAAGCGCCTTGAAATCATGGTGAGCAGCAACGATGGCTTTGAGATCGCCGAGGCGGATTTAAAACTCCGCGGCCCTGGCGACATGCAAGGAACCCAACAGTCGGGTGTTTTGGAATTGCGCATCGCTAACCTGGCACAAGATGGTGAACTCATCATGTTGACCCGAAAAGTGGCAGAAACAATTCTTGAAAAAGATGAGCAACTCGCAAATCCCGAAAACGGGCTCCTGCGCCATCAACTCCTGAAAATCAGAAAACAAAAGCGTAATTGGAGCCGCATCTCCTAAAAATCACTATCCAATAGTTAAAACCACCACATTGTCATTCGAGTGACATTGCT
>PCUL01000149.1:3006-3508 GCA_002771745.1 Bacteroidetes bacterium CG18_big_fil_WC_8_21_14_2_50_41_14 | reverse complement strand
ACCTATGCCTTTGCTAAAAAACCAGGTCAATGGTTTGCGCATTGCTTAAAAAGATTTACTTTTGCAGCCGTTTCTCTCCGTAGCTCTCCCGATAGCCCCGATAGTTATCGGGGGGAGGTAGAGCAGCCTCGGTTGTTCAATATGGAGAATGTTTATTGTTCTCTCCGTAGCTCTCCCGATAGCCATCGGGAGGTAGAGCAGCCCTGGTTGTTCGATATGGAGAATGTTTATTGTTCTCTCCGTAGCTCAGTTGGTAGAGCAGCTGACTCTTAATCAGCGGGCCACAGGTTCGAGCCCTGTCGGGGAGACATATTATTAGTGACCTCATGGGCGAGAAGTTTATCCCGATGAGGTACGATATCGGGAAGCCCTGTCGGGGAGACATATTATTAGTGACCTCATGGGCGAGAAGTTTATCCCGATGAGGTACGATATCGGGAAGCCCTGTCGGGGAGACTTAAGAAAGAGGAAGTTACAAGTTGATGTGGCTTCCTTTGTTTTT
>PCUL01000149.1:0-2978 GCA_002771745.1 Bacteroidetes bacterium CG18_big_fil_WC_8_21_14_2_50_41_14 | reverse complement strand
TGCTTGTGGATTCCTGCCTACGGCAGGTAGGTCTCCCTAAGGTTGAAATACAACAAAAATTTCATATTTTTGTCGTTATGAAATCATTTTCATATCGCTAAATTTAAATGTGTTGAAAACGGTAAGCCTCTTTATTGTCCTCCTATGGTCACTTTTTTGTGTTCAGGCCCAGATGGGGATTCCCAACCGAAGCGATGGTGTGAGTACTTCTTTATCAGGCGACCTGATTATTTTTCATGCAGGAAGTTTATCCGTTCCAATGAAAAAAATAACCGCTGCCTTTACTAAAGAAAACCCCGAGGTGAACGTGATGTTGGAAGCTGCCGGCAGCGTTGAATGTGCCCGTAAAATTACTGAACTGAAAAAACCATGTGATATTATGGCATCGGCCGATTATACCATCATCGACAAATTATTGATACCAAAATTTGCCGACTGGAACATCAGGTTCGCATCCAATGAAATGGCCATCGTTTTCACCGAAAAATCAAGAAGAAGCAATGAAATAAACCAGGACAACTGGTATCAAATCATGCTGGACCAAAACATTCAAATTGGCCGTGCCGATCCCAATTCCGACCCTTGTGGTTACAGGGCAGTGCTCGTTTCTAAATTGGCGGAAAAATATTATAAAAAGAGCACATTAGCCGATCAACTATTAATAAAAAACAAGAACAATATCCGCCCTAAAGAAACGGACCTGATTGCCTTGCTTGAAACAGGAAATGTGGATTATATCTTTCTATACCGTTCGGTGGCAGAACAGCACCACCTGAACTACATCCTGCTCCCCGATGAAATCAATTTAAAAAACCCGGCCTGCTTTACATTGTACCAATCCGTTTCCACTGAAATAAACGGGAAAACACCAAACGAAAAAATTACACAAAGGGGTGAACCCATGGTTTATGGAATTACCATACCAAAAGATGCACCGAATAAAACAGTTGCCACGGCTTTTCTGAAATTTCTGCTGACACAAGATAAGGGCATGGAAATAATGGAGCTGCTCGGACAACCTTCGGTGGTTCCCTCTGCCACAGAAAGTTACGATAGATTACCTGAAGAACTAAAACCGTTTGCTTTAGAAACAAAAAGATAGTGGATCGTATGAGTTTAAAAACAGCAATTCGGTGATGAAAAAAACAGACAACATCAGTTTAGTCTTTAGTTTTCTGGCAGGTTTGCTCTTGTTGTTTCTCCTTGCGCCTCTAATCGGGCTGTTTCTTTCAACTACTCCTTTAAGCCTGTTTGAAACGGCACAGGAACCGGAAGTACAGAAAAGCATTTGGTTAACCATTTCTTCATCCATGGCTGCTACCCTCATTTTTTCTATTGGAGCCATTCCTCTGGCCTATTTGTTGGCCAGAAAGAAATTCATTTTCAAGAGAATCTTGCTTGGAATCATCAATATCCCGGTGATCATACCGCACTCGGCAGCAGGGATTGCCTTGTTGGGAATTATTTCGAGAGATACCCTGTTGGGTAAGATCGCAGAATCGCTGGGGTTTAGTTTTGTCAACAATCCTGCAGGGATCATGGTTGCCATGGCCTTTGTGAGCCTTCCCTATTTAATAAACGCTGCCATAGATGGTTTTATTAGTGTGCCGGAACGGCTCGAAAAAGTAGCCCTCACATTGGGAGCTTCCAAGTCGAGGGTTTTCTTCACTATTTCATTGCCCCTGGCATGGAGGAGCATCCTCACCGGATTAATCATGATGTGGGGCCGTGGATTAAGTGAATTTGGTGCCATCATCATCATCGCCTATCACCCCATGGTTACGCCCGTGATGATTTTTGAACGGTTTAGCTCTTACGGGTTACAATACGCTACACCGGTCACGGTGCTGTTTATCTCTATTTGTCTGATTATTTTTGTAGCTATGAAGTTTATCTCGAAAAAAACCAACCATGCTGAAACTGGAGAAAATTAATAAAAAGGCAGGTAACTTTTCACTTGTCGATATTGATTTTACCGTCGGTAAAGGCGACTATTTTACGCTAATTGGCGAATCGGGTGCTGGTAAATCCATGCTTTTGGAGATTATTACAGGGATGATTGCTCCTGACAGCGGGAATATTTTACTGAATAAAAAAAGTATCCTCAATACGCCCACTCAAAAAAGAAAGTTGGGTATTGTATATCAGAAACCCACACTTTTCCCCCACATGTCGGTTTTTGAAAATATCGCCTATCCATTAAAAATAAAAAAGTTCAGCAAGGAAGAAATTAAAATCAAGGTGAAGCAATTGTCCGAAGATACTGAAATCACCCATCTTTTAAAAAGAAATACAGGTAGTTTATCAGGAGGTGAAATGCAACGGGTAACGATTGCCCGCACTTTGGCTACAAATCCTGAAATTCTTTTGCTTGATGAACCATTGTCGTTTCTGGATGTTCAGCTAAAACGGGGAATACTGGCCTTATTAAGAAAACTAAACCAACAAGGGCAAACCATCATTCACGTCACTCACGATTACGAAGAGGCCCTTTCGCTGACGAATAAAATTGCCATTATTGAACATGGATCCATCATTCAAACCGGTACACCACAGGAGGTTTTTCAACATCCAAAATCAGCTTTTATAGCTCATTTTATTGGTATTGGGAATTTTTTTAAAGGTCAGATACTAGCCTCTGAACATCAATCAGATCTTAAATTGTTCAAGACCTCTGATGTAAAATTCTTCACAAATACCAGGGAAGAAGAAAACTCCGAAGGATATATTATGATTCCGGGTGAAGCAATTTTTATTTCAGACGAAAAGCTTCTTTCGAGCGCAATAAACAACTTCCAAGGAACCATAAAAGACATTTATCAAACCCGAACCGGATTGGAAATTGTAGTGGATATTGGCGTTGAATTAACCGCCAAAATTTCCAATTTTTCATTCGAGAAATTGCAATTACAAGTTGGAAAGCAGGTCTGGATAAGTTTCAAGGCCAGTTCGATTCATTTTATAAAAAATTAAAGGTC
>PCUL01000064.1 GCA_002771745.1 Bacteroidetes bacterium CG18_big_fil_WC_8_21_14_2_50_41_14 | reverse complement strand
TCTCTGAAACCATGATGCGTTCCTTAAGGTTCGGACGTGGCAGCGGTGGCAAGAAAAGCGGTCAGGCACAGATCCTGATTATGGTGTTGGCATTAATTGGTTTGCTACTGGCTACTGTATTTCGGTTTGCTTTATCTCGCAAACGGGAATACCTTGCCGATGCAGGTTCCTCGGAACTAACCAAAAACCCCCTTGCACTGGCTTCGGCGCTTGAAAAAGTTTCACAGGACGCCACCATTGAAGCGGTTAAAAGAAAGGATGTAGCACAGATGTTCATTGAAAACCCTCAACTCGAAAAAGAGAGTTTATTTTCTCTTTTTGCCACTCATCCACCTATTGAGAAAAGAATACAGCTATTGCGACAGTTTTGAGTTTGTACCATAAATTCATGTTGCTTTAGCATTCCCACAATAGGGTAGTTGCGATTGATCCCCTCAGCAAAGAGAAGCTATTGTTATATCAATACCTACCCATCCCAACCACCACCAGCTTCGCAAAGTTTAACAACAGTTTTGTCCGATGACGTGAAAAAATACAGTGGCTTTCTAATGGGCTCTACACCTTTACCTTGCAACGGAAGTGTTTTTATGCTTATAGAAAATGGATTATGAAATAATTGTATTAGTTTTGTTACTCAGGTTTAAAACCACTCATATTTTTGGAGATGAAAAAAGAAAAATACATATACTGGCAGGATGAGGACATGTTTATTGGTTATCTGGAAGAATTTCCTGACTATTGGACACAAGGCATAACCATCGATGAACTGAAAGTTAATCTGAGAGCTTTATATATTGATTTAACCAGCGGCCATATCCCCCAAGTGCGTAAAGTGGATGAATTGGAGATTGCATGAAACGAAGGATTTTGATAAAAAAGATTGAAAATGCCGGAGGTGTTTTAATCCGGCATGGGGGAAATCATGATTGGTATCAAAACCCAAAAACGAAAATGTCACAGCCTGTTCCCAGACATAAAGAAATAAATGAATTCCTTGCAGCTCATATTTTAAAAATGCTGGAATAATATTAAAATGGAAAAGGTGCCCCAGAGTTGTTTGCTGTTTAAATTGGATTGAAAAAGGATCAAGTGATTTGTGTTTAAGGAGGTTCTTCTAATGGATTGGCGATAGCTTTCTGATATAAAACAAAGATAAAAAGCAGAACAACAGGAATGCGAAGTTTCACTTGTCTACAGGTTTACCCACCTCCATGCCTTCGGCAGATAAATCGGTAGGTGAATCTGCCGTTATACCTGCCGTAGGCACGGAGGAACGAAGGCAGGAGGCATTAAACTACGCTTAGTGAGAGTTCGGGAGTAGCATACTAAATCCTAGATAAAGTCTCTGATACTACAATAAAAAATGACATTGCAAACAGACTAAGAAAAGCAACCGTAGAAATCAACAGACTGTAATAAACAACCCGAAGGTCTGCTTTCACTGTAGATAATTTTTTCATGTTTGTAATATCTGAGAAAGACATAGTTAAATAGGTAACTTTGTATCCATTTTCTTGCAAAATGGATTTGCTAATCAGACCAACAATAATAAAAATTGCCCCAAATATTGGTAAGCAATAAATAAGTATATTTAGTATAAAATAATTTATATTAAGCATAAGTATTGTTTAGTTATTAAAATAACTCTCTGATCCTGGCGCGCGTTTTGCCAACGCGTGCCTTTACTAACTCTCATTGAGTATACCTTTTATTTGGATGTAAAGTCTTATTAATACCTACCCTTTCCCAACCACTACCAGTTTGGCAAACCTCAACAACAGGTTTTTTTGTCCGACGGCATGAAAAAATACGGTGGCTTTCTTGTTGGGTCCTTCACCTTCAATGGAAATCACCTTGCCCAGTCCAAAACTCACATGTTCCACTTCCATACCTGCCTGGATATTTCCATCCGTTGGCTGGTTAGCCGATGGGGCAGAAGGTGTGTTTTCTGCCCTGTGCATGGGCTTTAAAGGTCGTTTTGTAAAACTGGTATTAAATGAATCCGAAAAATTTCTTTTCACCGCCTGTTTATTTAAACCCGATTCTTTGGGTTTGTTATAAAGTTCGGCATTAATTTCCTCTAAAAAGCGACTGGGTTCGGTAAATGTAAAATTACCCCAGCGGTAACGACTTTCGGCGTAGCTGAGGGTTAGGTGGCTCATGGCCCGTGTAACGGCTACATAAAACAGTCGCCGTTCTTCTTCCAATTCCGATCGGGTGCTGATGGACTGGATGGATGGAAACAGGTTTTCTTCAAGCCCCACCACAATCACATGTGGAAATTCCAGTCCTTTTGAAGCATGGATGGTCATCAAAGTGACTTTGTCTTTGTCTTCATCCGAATCGGTATCGGCATCGGTAAGCAACGCCACATCCTGCATAAATTCGCCCAGCGATTTTTTAATGGACAGATCTCCTTCATTGGTCTCCACTGCTTTTTCGGTGAATTCTTTAATACCGTTAAGCAACTCCTCTATGTTTTCAACCCGGCTGATTCCTTCAGGGGTTTCTTCGTCCTTGTGCATCTTCACCAGGCCCGAAGTTGTTGCAATGTAACTGGCTATCTCATAAGCATCTTTGGACTTGTTCAGGGCCATGAAACTCTTGATCATGGTGATAAAATCGCTAATCTTCCGGGCAGTTCCGCTATTGAGTGCCAGTCCAAATAAATTTGGGTTCTGTGCCACCTGCCAGAGGCTGAGTCCATTCTCATCACCGGCCACCATCATTTTTTCGAGGGTGGTTTTGCCGATTCCCCGGGCCGGAACATTAATAATCCGGTGAAAAGCTTCATCATCGTTGTTGTTGATCACCAATCGAAAATACGACAACAGGTCTTTTATTTCTAGTCGGTTGTAAAACGACAGGCCTCCATAGATTCGATAAGGAATGTTTTTCTTCCGTAAGCCTTCTTCAATGGATCTCGACTGGGCATTG
>PCUL01000231.1:2369-3091 GCA_002771745.1 Bacteroidetes bacterium CG18_big_fil_WC_8_21_14_2_50_41_14 | reverse complement strand
CAAACGCCGGGACTTTCTCAAATCAACTGCATTTCTGGGAGGCTGCGCCGCCCTGGCGTCGCAAATTCCCAATGTGATGAGCTGGGCGCAAACGGGGGGTGGTGAATTTACAGCCGGTGAGATTTCTTATGAATTGGCGAAGCCGGAAAACATCCTGTATTCCACCTGCCTGCAATGCCACGTGGCCTGCCCCATCAAAGCAAAAACATGGGACGGCGTGCTGGCGAAAATTGACGGCAGCCCATACAGCCCGCAGAACTACCTGCCTCAACTGAAATACGACACCCCGCTGACCGAGGCTGTTTTTGCCGACGGCAAATTGTGCCCAAAAGGCCAGGCGGGCATCGAAACCTATTACGACCCCTACCGCCTGCGGAAAGTGTTGAAACGAAAAGGACCCCGCGGCTCCAACAAATGGGAGACCATCGAGTGGGAGCAGTTCATCAACGAAGTGGTCAGCGGTGGCAAGTTGTTCGAGGGCACCGGCGACGAGCGCAGCTACCCCGGTTTCGATGAAGTCTTTGCCCTTCGCGACGTGGCGTTGTCCAATAATATGGCAGCCGGTGTGGATAAAATCAGGGCGAAGGAAATGACCGTTGCGGAGTTCAAACAGAAATACAGCGAGCATTTAGACAAACTCATTGACCCTGACCACCCCGACCTCGGCCCGAAAAACAACCAGTTCATCTTTAACATTGGCCGGGCAGAACACGGACGGGCGG
>PCUL01000231.1:0-2300 GCA_002771745.1 Bacteroidetes bacterium CG18_big_fil_WC_8_21_14_2_50_41_14 | reverse complement strand
CTGTTATTTTATATTGTCGACTCTTACATATATGATAACGCAAGTACATTTGTCGGGTTATTATTAGAGGCGAATACTGGTTATTCATTACCTATTCGAGAAACAAATATTGTTCCTGTCCCCGGAAATAATAGTCAATACTATGTTATTTATTCACATGGCATGGTATATGAGGGACAGGATTTATTATATGCTACAATTGACTTCACAAATGGCACTTGTACCATTATTAACAATGCTAATCTACTAAACCATTATACCTTTGGTAATAATAATGGTATTGCTGTTTCAAGGTTGTTTAGCGATAACACAAGGCGTATGTACGTAGCCTCAAATGATTTTATTAAAAGATACGAAATCAGTAGTTCTGCGATCACCTTTGAAGAAAACATTCTTGTGTACCCAAATACATATGGTTTAACTAGCTATGATTTTGATGCATTTCAACTTGAGATTTCTAATGATTGTTCAAAGTTAGCTTGGGGCAGCATTTTGAATATGACAGTTAGGTCTGAATTATTCTTACCAGAACTTAATATAATTGAATTGGATGGTGATGGTAGTTTCGCAAACTATTACAGTATTCTAGCATCTGATGAGAACTTTGAGCCGACATGGCATCACACGATCATAGGAGTTGAGTTTGCTTCAGATAATTCGAAAGTTTATTTCAATGTTTCGGACGGAGATAGAACAGGAGGTATATTCTGTTACAACTTCGATTTGGGGCTTCTTTCAAATGTTATCTACGATGAATATAATGTGACTCAATTGCAAAGTGATGCAAATGGTTATATTTATGCTGTGTCTAACGATGGAGATGATATAGGCAAAATTGACCCAACTACCAATACCATAGCAACTGATTATCTGGACATTGACATTCTAAGTACCACCCCATCCGGTGGATGGTTCTTATATGCATTGCCTGATTTAATTGATTACAATAGTATTTTGAGATTGAATGCAACAAGCACGTACGAATCATGTGTTGATAATTCTGATGGTACTGCAATAGTGACAGTCAATGGAGGTGTTCCACCCTACACTTTCCAATGGGATGACCCATCGGGACAAACAACACCAACAGCTATAAACCTGTCACCAGGGTTGTACACCTGTACTGTAACCGATGCACTAAACGAAAGCACCTCAATAAGTGTTGAAGTGTCAACCGACCCAAACCTTTTTACTCATATTGGCGATTGGGAGGTATATACATTAGATGGTATTTACGGATTTGCTGCTATTGATGGAAGCATTGAGATATTCAATGGCGGAACTTTTATTATTAATGGAACTGCTGAGTTCAATGCAGATAAGGGTATAATCATCCATGAGGGTGGCACGCTAATTTTGGAGGAAAATTCTGTAGTGTCGGGGCTTACGGCATGCAATAATAATAACTGGGATGGAGTTCTTGTAGAAAAGCTGGCTATTATTGATATTAATAATGTGACTACAATAAGTAAAGGAGATTTAATTATTGATATTGAGGCTAATGCACAGTTTCAACATGTTTGGATAAATTTCGAAGATAACAATACAATTTTAAAACAGGGGGCAGAATTAACCTTACAAAACTCTACTTTTACCTCTCTGCCAACTACTACCTGGCAAGGTATCCAAGTCTGGGGCAACAAAAACGAATCACAACAACCTCTGCAAGGAGAGACCTTGAAACAAGGTAAACTTACTTTAAACAATGTAACAATCGAAAATGCCATTATTGCAGTTGACCTGTGGGAACCGGATGACTATTCCACCACAGGAGGTATGGTTTATGCCGACGGTGCCATTTTCCGCAACAATGCCAAATCCGTCCATGCGCTGCATTACCGCAACTTTAACCCATATAACACTTCACAGGAAATGGAATACAGCAGCAATTTCAAAAACTGTACATTTGAAATTACGAATGATTATCCCGGTGACGTTACCTTTTTCAAACATGTTGATTTAGCTTATGTAAATGGCATTGATTTCCAGGCATGTGATTTTTCCTTAGCTGAAGATGTTGCTGGTGTAAATACATACAGCCATGGTATAGCAGGCTATGATGCAAAATTCAGGGTAAGCGCCATTTGCAATTCCACGCAATATCCATGTCCTGAAGTTGATTACGACAAATGCACTTTTACCGGCTTTTATAATGGGGTTAGTGCCGTAAACGATGGCGGGAGCCCGGTAACATTTAGTGTAAACAGGGCTGATTTTATTGACAATGCATATGGAGTTAAAACACATGACATGAACAATGCGAGTGTTTTGTTCTCCGATTTCGAGATTGGCCATTTATG
>PCUL01000191.1 GCA_002771745.1 Bacteroidetes bacterium CG18_big_fil_WC_8_21_14_2_50_41_14 | reverse complement strand
TTTGTTTCTCAAAATATTTGATAATCAGGTTATAATAGTATTTGCTATTCCGATCATAAGGGAAAAGTGTGTCGCCCGGGTTCAGTCCCAGATCGCCATTTCCATCCTTATAATCGAATACCAGGACACCCCTTTCGGTGATACCCGTTGCAGGATTCATCAGAACAATAAAATCTTTGTAGGCGATGGCCGGAATGTCCGGAAACTTTTCAAACTTCTGACAGGCATAAAAAACCAGCAGACCCATCACCAGAAGAAATCGTATTTTTGTCAGAAATTTCATCATCAGTTGAAATGAATCAGTAAAAGTACAAATTTGGCCGGACTTGATGTCAGACCTATATGATTAAAACTTATTGCATGCCAATGCACAATCCGGGAGCTCTTATCAATCAGTTGTTTAAACCTCACGACCAACAAGGCTTTAACGCGTTGTGCATCGAATTATTTCGGTTTCAATACAAAAACAATACCAGTTATCGGCAATTTGTGGATTTTTTGGGAAAACGGCCTGACCAGATTCAATCCTATCACGAAATCCCATTTCTGCCCATCCACATTTTCAAAACAAAACAAATAACCACAGGCGAATTTATACCGGAAGTGGTATTTACCTCCAGTGGAACTTCCGGATCAGTTACCAGTCAACACTTCGTGAAATCAAAAGACTTGTACATTAAGAGTTTAATGGCAGGATTTAACACCTTTTTCGGTTCACCCGAAAATTTTGTGATCCTGGCGTTGTTGCCATCCTATCTGGAACGTGAAGGTTCATCGTTGGTGCTGATGGCCGATGAGTTGATCCGAAAAAGCAAACATCCTGAAAGTGGTTTTTTTCTCCATGATTACCAACAACTTTCCAGCATGTTGCATCAACTTAGACGACAAAAAAAGCCAACCATCCTTCTTGGCGTGACGTATGCTTTGCTTGATATGGCGGAACAATTTCCAATGGATTTCCCCGAACTGCTGGTAATGGAAACCGGTGGTATGAAAGGAAAACGCAAAGAAATGGTACGTGATGAACTGCATCAGCAGTTGAAGGCAGGTTTTGGAGTTGGCCGGATTTATTCAGAATATGGAATGACCGAGTTGCTTTCTCAGGCTTATTCAACAGGTGAGGGAATCTTCAGGACTCCGCCATGGATGAAAGTGCTGATCCGCGACACCAACGACCCATTGACATGGCTGTCTGAAAATCAGAGTGGTGGCATCAACATCATCGATTTGGCCAATGTATATTCCTGCGCATTTATCGAAACCCAGGATTTGGGAAAAACCTATGCCGATGGTAGTTTTGAGGTGCTGGGGCGTTTCGACAACAGCGATGTACGCGGTTGTAACCTCTTGGTGGGTTGATTAAAAATTTTGTTTAAAAAATTCAGAACGTTTGCCGGGTGTATTCTTGAATTGTTTTAGTAATTTTACTCACCTATTAAATGATACCCTGTTCATGATCATTCAAAATACACCTCAGTTACAACTTGCACACGATTTTGTTGAATATACGGGCAAAAATATTTTTCTCACAGGAAAAGCCGGAACAGGTAAAACCACCTTTTTGCACGAAATACGAGGTAAGTCGTTTAAACGCATGGTCGTGGTAGCTCCTACCGGAGTTGCAGCCATTAACGCGGCCGGGGTGACAATACACTCTTTTTTTCAACTCCCTTTTGGTCCTTATTTGCCCGGATATGAGTCGGTTGAAAATAAGGGTAGGGAAGGAGCCGGCAACAATTCTAACGCCCATAGGTTTAGCCGACAAAAAATCAATATCATACGCAGTCTCGATCTGTTGGTTATAGATGAAATCAGTATGGTGAGGGCTGATTTGCTCGATGGAATTGATGCCACATTGCGCAGGTTCAGGAGGTCGAAAGAGCCTTTTGGCGGAGTTCAATTGCTGATGATTGGCGATTTGCGTCAGTTGTCGCCCGTGGTGAAAGACGATGAATGGGCTTTGCTTCGAAATCACTACCAAACGCCTTATTTTTTTAGCAGCAATGCCCTGATGCAAACCCGTTTTATTGGCATCGAACTCACCCAGGTTTTCCGTCAAAGCGATGAGCATTTTATTGGATTGCTTAATCAGGTGAGGGGAAACGGAATCAACCAAAAAACCATTGATGAGCTCAATAAGCGGTATATTCCGGGCTTTGATGTCAAAGAAGGGTATATTACCCTGACCACGCACAACAACAAGGCAAGGGACATTAATGATGCAAAATTGAATGACCTCAAGGGCAAACAGTTCAAATTTAAAGCCACCGTGTCGGGCAACTTCCCCGAATACATCTATCCTACCGATTATGAATTTGTTGTAAAGGTCGGGGCTCAGGTGATGTTTGTTAAAAACGATCCTTCTCCAGGAAAGAGTTTTTACAATGGTAAAATAGGCAGGGTGGTCGAAGTCGAGGGAGATACTCTGAGTGTGAAGTGTGAAGGAGATGAACAGGTGATAACGGTGACGTCACTCGAGTGGAAAAACATCAAATACACCTTGAACGAAGAAACCAAAGAAATTAACGAAACCGTTGAAGGAGTGTTCACACAGATCCCGCTTAAACTGGCCTGGGCCATTACCATTCATAAAAGCCAGGGGCTCACTTTTGAAAAAGCCATTATTGATGCCGAAGCCGCCTTTGCACACGGACAGGTGTATGTGGCATTGAGCAGGTGTAAAACACTGGAAGGCATGGTGCTGAGTTCTCCAATCAGGTCCGACAGTGTAAAACACGATAAGTTGGTGGATAGTTTCACCCTGGAAATCGAAAGCAATCAGCCGGACGCCAGGCAGCTGGAAGAACAGAAATGGATTTTTCAGGAACAATTGCTACTCGATCTGTTTCAATTTGAAGCCATGCAGATCAGTATTTGGGCTTTGTTAAAAATCCTGCGCGAGCATCAGGTTTCCTTGCCATCAGGCTTTATGGCGGCCCTTTCGGTGATGAACGATGAAGTGAAGAAAACCATCTCCGATGTATCGGTCACTTTTCAGCAACAAATTAAGCGCCTTCATGCCGGTGACGTTGAGGGAAACGCTCCTCTTCAGGAGCGGGTTAAAAAAGGAGCA
>PCUL01000027.1 GCA_002771745.1 Bacteroidetes bacterium CG18_big_fil_WC_8_21_14_2_50_41_14 | reverse complement strand
CTGATTAAAAAAAAAACGATATTTTCTTTTTCTCCTTACAATTTCACCCACTTCCCCTTTTTAAACACCTGGTCCCAGTCGGAAATGTGGAGATTAAAATTGCAAACCCCCTAGCTAACGCCAGTTTGCTACTGGAGGTCCTTCCCAGTCAACTTGGTTTATAACTAAGCTTCAATATCAAACCATATTTATTCTCAATCCCTCCTCTCAGATTAGTTTGTAAATATGCTGCCCTATAGATGATTACGTTAAATTCTCTCATGATTGCCAACAAATATCTACCTTAAAAAATAATGTTCAATTTAAAAATCCTAAAGCAGTCTGTTTTTAGAATTTCCTACCATCATTTCCCCGGTTTTTTGACTAGGATCAATTCCGGTAATGAAATCTTTAATTACAAATTTCATATTCAACGATAAAGAGACATACATGTTTCCGTAAAATCATAAACGAAAAATATACGATTAACCAGCCAAAACCAGGATTAATGAAGGCTATTTGGTTGGTTAACCAGAACAATATAGCCAAAAAGCGCACACATCATTCAGCGATCAAATCTCTGGTAAACAATTTGATTCCCATCCGGCTGATATGGTCTATAAGTGTCTCTTCCTTGATCCGATCAAAAATAATAAGGTCGAATTTATAGGGCAAAAACAATTCATCAATTTCTAAAGAAGCATCCAGGATGTCATCCAAATTTAGATGATCGCCTTTTAATGCCAAATCAACATCTGAGCCCGCGTGAAAATTTCCGATGGCCCTCGACCCGAACAAAATAACAGATTGAATTCGCTCGTTTTTCTTTAATATGGATAATACATGATTCAAATCAGCAAGATCAAGGCCATATTTTTTTAGTGTTGTGTCCACAAATGTTAATTTATGCAGTTTCTTCTGATGCCAATTTGTTTTTCAATTCTTTCAATAACGCAAGATAGCTGTCCCGGATGTCTTTAACGATCTCTTCCGCGATTTCTTCATTGTATGTATGACTCGTGAGATTTCTGCTTTTAAGCATACGCATCCACTCCTTTCCATCTAAAATAGTTCCATCTGCAAAACTCTGTTCTATCACGGGTCGTGGCCCGACTATATCCAGATACCCTTTTTCTTTAAGTAAATCCTGCAGCGTTTTCCAGCTCAACTCGAAGGTATATTCAAATGCTTTGATTAAACCCTGTACTTCCAAAGGGTTTAAATCCGGTTCTGCCATGAACTTTTCAAGTTGATTAAACGCTTTGGAAAAATTGTTGAATCGTTGTTGCCACCTGACATCTTTGCTCTTATCCATCATCGGTCTACTATTTTAAACGGTAAAGATATACTATTCTGGTTTTAAGGGTTAAACACTTCCCTTTCAATTATTTTTGATTGTTTCTAAAAGAATGATAATCCTCCCTTGTATTAACATTCAACACAACCTCCTCAAATTCCACCTCCAGCCGCTTACCATAAAATGAATCCAATAACTGTTTAAAATCCTGAAATTCATTGGTTTCATTGCGTAAAACGGCCACTATACTATCAGATATTAAAATGGGATGCCCGCCTTTTCCGGCGAAAACGGGCTTTACGTAACGGGCTTCTCCAAGGCTGTGATGCAATTGTTCCAATAAGGTGATTTCCACAAAAGGATTGTCGATGTTATGAATAAAACACGGTGTATTCCCCGAAAGGCCTCCCGTTCCCAGTTGGATAGAAAGCAACCTGCCTTGCTCAGGTGTTGGGTTTTGGATGATTTTCACCCGTTCAGGAAGGGTTGAAAAATAGTCAGAGTGATTTTCAAAATCAATGCTGTTTACCACCACCACCATTTCATGAATCCCGGCCCGCTGGTAAACGGTTATCAGCCTGTGCAGGAAGGTTTCCCCGGAAACATGCTCCAGCAGGAATTTCGGCTTGCCCATGCGCCCCGATTTTCCCGCCGCAAGAATAATGACACCACAATCTGAAAGCTGAGTATTTAGCATGGTTCAAAATTACGGGAAATTTAAAACCTGCGCTACTTTTCACTAAATTTGAAGGTTCAAATTGAAAGTCCTGTTATGACAGATCACTTCACCCTTATTCCGGTCGGTTTGATGTTGAAAAACATCCTCGATGAATTTCAACATACAAACCGCATTTTTGGCATTCACCAAAGCCTGTTTTTTTTCCCGGTAAAAGACGATCCCATTTGCGCAAGCCGCTTTGGTCAATGGATTGAAACTCCCATTGGCGTGGCGGCAGGACCTCATACCCAGCTTACACAAAACATCGTGGCGGCGTGGCTTACAGGCGCCCGTTTTATCGAACTAAAAACCATCCAGACACTCGACGAACTCCATGTATCCAAACCCTGTATCGACATGCAGGATGAGGGCTATAACTGCGAATGGTCGCAGGAATTGAAAATCCATGAATCGTTTGACCAGTATTTAAATGCCTGGATAATCATCCACGTACTGAAGGATTTGCTGGGACATCAGCAAAAACAAACCGGCCTGATCTTCAATATGAGCGTGGGATACAACTACCAGGGAATCCTCAACGAAAATGTACAGTGGTTTTTACAACACATGGACAATGCGGCCGAAGCGCTACAACAAAAAATAAAACTGCTTAGTCAGGTTTATCCCAAAATCAAAAAACTCAAAATACCGGCCCGACTCAGCAACAACGTTACTTTGAGCACCATGCACGGCTGTCCGCCGCAGGAAATTGAACAAATTGCCCATTATCTGTTGGCTGAAAAAAAGTTGCACACTACTGTTAAACTCAATCCAACTTTGTTGGGAAAACAGACCTTGCATGATATCATGAGCCAATCCGGTTTTGACACCCGGATTCCTGATGCTGCTTTTGAACATGATTTGAAATATAAGGAGGCCGTTCCCATGTTGCAACGGCTGCAGGCTACCTCCGATGAAATGGGGCTCAGTTTCAGCGTTAAACTCACCAATACGCTTGAAAGCGAAAACCACAAACTGGTCTTTCCGTCCAACGAACCCATGATGTATATGAGTGGCCGTGCCTTGCATCCCCTTTCGGTGAAACTGGCCG
>PCUL01000161.1:2966-3108 GCA_002771745.1 Bacteroidetes bacterium CG18_big_fil_WC_8_21_14_2_50_41_14 | reverse complement strand
CGATCAATTCGGTATTGACCTCTGAAAAATTATTCACAAAGTTTAGCGGATTCTGTATCTCATGTGCAATTCCTGCGGTGAGCTCTCCCAAAGAGGCCATTTTCTCCGCATGAATGAGTTGCTTTTGTGTGGTTTTCAATTC
>PCUL01000161.1:0-2942 GCA_002771745.1 Bacteroidetes bacterium CG18_big_fil_WC_8_21_14_2_50_41_14 | reverse complement strand
TGCCTGTGCCAGTTCTTTCTCGCTGGCTCTGGCCCGTTCTTTTTCCTTAAGCCGTATTCTTTGAACCCGGTCTACAAGAATCACGCCCAGGATAAAAATTAATCCATAAATAAAGTATGCGAATGTGGTTTGGTACCAGGGTGGATAGATCCGGATGTTCATAAGCGCTGTTTTTTCACTCCAGACACCATCGCTATTGGTGGCCATCACTTTCAGTGAGTATGAACCGGGATCCATGTTGGTATAACTTGCCGAATTTAGGTGTCCGGCATAAATCCAGTCCACATCATGATTTTTCAGGATGTATTTGTATTCGATCTTTTGCGGATTCGAAAAATCGAGTGCGGCAAACGAAAATGAAAAATCATTCTGATCATAATCCAAATCTAATTGATCAAGCAAAGTGATGCTTTTCTTCAAAGGCGAATCTTCTCCGATCGGAACACTTTGCTGGTATAGTTTAAAGTCGGTAAAAACAACAGGCGGCTGGTACTGACTTTGTTTAATGTTTTCGGGACGGAAGATACTGAAACCAACTATACCTCCAATGTAGCAATCACCGGTTGAAGATTTAAAAATCGCAAACCTGTTAAAACTATCGTCCTGAAGCCCGTCGGCAGCAAAATATCTTCTGGCCACTTTGGTTATCGGATCAAAATCGATCAATCCATTACCGGTGCCAAGCCAAAGGTGATCTTCATCGTCAACAAGGATGCTTTCAACATTTTTCAAACTTTTCCCTTGTGAATCATACTGTGTTATGATGCCAGGCTTTGAGTCTAAAACTAGTTCTCTCAATCCTTCGGAAACATCATTGATAAAAATTCTTCCATCAGATGTAACAACTGGTATCATAAAAGTAGAGATTCCACCCATTGGATGGATTTCGGCGAAGGTTTCCGTTTTCGGATTAAACTGAATGAGTCCGGCTATTGAGTTGCCACTGATATAATAATTCCCGTCTGTTGCTAAATGAGGCAACCAAACCTGGTTGTCGGGGATGCTGGTAGAATCGGAAGGATCATTTAAAAAACGTCTGAAACTGTCAGTTTTATAGTAATAAATGTTCAGCCCACCGCCATAGGTTGATATCATGATCTCGCCGGGAACTAATTCGGTAATGGTCGAAATGCGTTTCTGAGATACTTCTTTTTCGGAATTTCCTTTTATATAATGGATTGTTTCGCCTGTCACCGGATTAAACCTGTATAACGCTTCGCTGTATGTTCCTATCCATAGGTTTTCGTAGCTATCATAGTACACATAATTTATAGCGGTAGGATATTTCCCTCCTGATGAAAATTCAGGAAAATAATTTTCAAATGTTTTATCCTGTGGATTGAATCTGCTCAGGCCACCTTTAGCGGTTGCAATCCATATATTACCATTCTTATCCTCGGTAAACGAATTGACAAAATTATCCGGAAGACCATTCTTTTGTCCCGGAAGGTACATGTAATGTTTAAATTTCTGAGCCGTGGGGCTAAGCAAAGAAATACCATCACCCCAGGTCCCAAACCAAAGAGTCCCTGATCGGTCAGGAAGCATGGATCGCACGGCAGCTTCTGTTGCAAACGAGCCTTCGTTGTAGGAATTTTTTTCATAACTATAAAACTGGTCCCCGCCTGTTATATTATAAAGTAGAACACCATTGTCCCGGGTTCCTACCCACAGGTTTTCAGTATCAGAAAAACAGACTGTCAGTAAGTTGCTGTCAGGAAAATCGGGCCGGTTATCTGGTGAAAAAATTGTCTTCTCCTTGGTTTTCAAATTGAAACGAATCAAACCACCGAGGTTGCCACGCCCCCATAAATCACCGGTAGCAAGCCAGATAATCTCTTTATCCGTTGGATCAATTTGTGCATCATTGATCCAATTATTTGGGATTTTAGCATTTTGCTCCAGTTTCAGCAATTGCTCAACACTGCCTGAGGTTTTATCAAAAGCCAATAGTTCGTGGCTGCCCAGTAGCAGCTTGTTATCATTGCCGGGGTAATTTAAAATCCATAGAGGGAAAACATCTTTCAACGATGGTATAGGATAGATTTTCAGACTATCGTTCTTAACATTAAGGGAGACCAAACCAACATTTACAACTGTCATCCAGAGAATATTTTTGTCAGATATGTCATTAATAATCCTGAAAATGGAGCGGTTGCCGTTTTTAGCTAGATCCTCATTGGTCAAATGATACCTCAAAACCTGGTCTTTTTCGCGCACATACTTATTCAGACCGTCTCTGGTTGATATCCAGATATTTTTGTCGCTATCCTCGCAAAAGCTATTGATATAATTGGAGCTCAAGCCAGTCGTATCGCTGCTGATGTGTTCGTAATTTATAAAGGTCTTTCCATCATATCGCTGAATACCATGGTGGGTACCCATCCAGATAAATCCAAACGAATCTTCGAACAAGGCTTGAACAGTGCTGTTGCACAAACCTTCAGGCTGATTAATGCTTTTAAAATTGAATTTTGGTTTCTGAGCCATCAGCGATGTTGAAAGAAACAACACCATTAGAATGGAGAATCTAACTTTATATTTACAATATTTCATGTTTATGATTTTCATGAGTAAACTGGCATTTGAATGATAAACTCAGCACCCTTACCATCTTCCGTAACCACCTGTATCTTTCCTCCATGCCCTTTCGTAATAATGTCGTAGCTCATACTCAATCCCAATCCTGTTCCCTGGCCTGTTGGTTTGGTTGTGAAGAAAGGTTGGAATATCTTATCCAAAACATTTTGAGAAATGCCATTGCCGTTATCTTTTACTGAAATATGCACCCACCTCGGTCCCTCCGAAGGCGCGATGACCAGCTGAGTAGAAACTGAAACTGTTGGTTCATAGTTTTCGAACCCTTCAAGGGCTTCAACCCCTTGAAGGGTTTGAATCTTCTTTTTTTCATCAACTGCATAAAAAGCATTGGTAATTAAATT
>PCUL01000052.1:1576-15222 GCA_002771745.1 Bacteroidetes bacterium CG18_big_fil_WC_8_21_14_2_50_41_14 | reverse complement strand
TAGAAGAACGCGAGAAAAACGGCCCTTTTTCCAATGTATTTGATTTTGCCAAGCGGGTTAACCTGAAATCTGTAAACAAACGTAGCTTAGAAGCACTGGCCAAAGCTGGTGCCTTTGATGCTTTTGAAGGTACACACCGCGCTCAGTATTTCTTTCAGGAAAATGAAAATAGCGGAGTTTTTATAGAAAAAATCACACGGCACGGGGCTACCTTTCAGGAACAACGACAATCGCTACAGGTGAACCTCTTTGGAGACACGGATGATCTGTCCATAAAAGATCCGGAATTGCCTGTTTGCGAGCACTGGACGGTTCCTCAACAGTTGTTTTTCGAAAAAGAAGTTACTGGTTTCTATATCTCCGGCCACCCGCTCGATCCTTTTGCCATGACCATTAAAAGGTTCTGTAACATCACCATCGATGATTTGAGAAATAACATGGTCAACCTGAAAGGACAACAAGTTACCTTTGCCGGGCTTATCACTTCTGTTACTCAACGTACCTCAAAAAAGGGTTCACTTTACGGACAGTTCACCATTGAGGATTTTTCCGGCGACCTGTCGCTCACCTTGTTTAGTGAGGACTATTTAAAGCGCAAACACCTGCTGGATGTTGGCAACAACGTATTTATTACAGCAAAAGTGGAAGAACGAAATCACCAGCCAGGAATGATCGAGGTGAGGCTTTCAGATATGACTTTGCTGACCGATGTCATGGCAAAACTGGCCGAATCGATTACTGTTTTTCTGCCGGCAAAAGAAGTGTCGGATGAAAGCATCAAACAGCTCCTTGGAATTGCTGCTGAAAACAAAGGAGGTTGTGCCTTGAAAATCGGGCTGGATGAAGAAGAAGAGAATATCCATTTGATATTGAAATCAGGTACGGTAAAAATTGATCCGGAAGCATTTGTAACGGCATTATCCGAGGAAGGGTCTTTCTCTTTTTCGATTCAGTAATTTTTAAATAAAATTTTAATCCCCCATAGGATTTCTCTGTATTTTTGCATTTTTAAATTATTAATAAAAATACTAAACCATGGCATTGCAATTAACCGACGCTACGTTCGAATCACTGGTGTTAAAATCTGATAAACCCGTAATTGTGGATTTTTGGGCAGTTTGGTGTGGACCTTGCCGCATTGTTGGCCCCATTGTTGAAGAAATTGGAGAAGAATATGCTGATACGGCCGTTGTTGGGAAACTTGATGTTGACCACAATCCCGAGGTGGCACGTCAATTCGGTATCCGGAACATTCCTACCATTCTGTTTTTTAAAAATGGTGAAGTGGTCGATAAGCAAGTGGGAGCCGTACCGAAACAGGTGCTTGTTTCGAAACTGGAATCATTGCTTTAATTCTCTTTAAATAACTGTTTAAAAGGCTGTTAATTAACAGCCTTTTAATGTATCATCCCATTTTATTTTTGGAAACGCATATTCAACACACGAAAATTGAGGCCTTTAACTCATTGGAGTTAATTGCAAGGCAAGCTGTAGAAGGTTTTATTACCGGCCTGCACAAGAGCCCGTTTCATGGATTTTCGGTCGAATTTGCCGAACACCGTCAATACAATGCGGGAGAATCGACCCGGTTTGTCGACTGGAAACTCTATGGCAAAACGGATAAACTCTATACAAAGCGATTCGAGGAGGAAACAAACCTGCGTTGTCAGCTGGTAATCGATCGTTCCTCTTCAATGTATTTTCCTGTTTTAAATTCACCCACACCCGAGCACCCCAACAAGATTTTGTTTTCTGTGTATGCTGCTGCTGCCCTGGCAACACTCATGAAAAAGCAGCGCGATGCTTTTGGTCTGACTTGTTTCTCCGATCACATGGACACCCACACACAGGTCCGTTCGAGTATGGTGCATTACCAGTATCTATTGACTGAACTTGAAAAGCTATTGCGTTTCGACCAACCAGAAAAAGGTGTTGGTACCGATATTGCAGGCTCATTACATCACCTGGCCGAAATGATTCATCAACGCTCATTGGTCATTATCTTCAGCGATATGATGGATCAGACAGAAAACCAGGACATGAATTTTTCAGCACTTCAACACCTGAAACATGCCAAACATGAGGTCATTTTGTTTCATGTAAAGGATAAAAACCTGGAGGAGAACCTGGATTATGAAAACCGGCCTTATCGGTTTGTCGACATGGAATCGGGTGAAGTGGTAAAGCTAAATCCCATGGAGATCAAAGAAAACTACCAGAAGATGGCAAAGAATTCGCGCACTGAACTCGAACAACGTTGCGGCCGTTATGGCATCGATTATGTAGAAGCAGATGTAACCCAGGGTTTTGAAGGTATTTTGCTGCCTTATTTTTTTAAGCGTCAAAAGCTATATTGATGAAATTCATTGCATTGCGGCTTTAGCCCGATGCATTAATGTTGCAATGATCTCATTACATGCCCACTTCGATTCTTCATTAAAGTTTAATCTTTACCTCTGCCTTTACCTCAGTTTTGTACCCTCTGGCGCGCGAATGTTTCGCGTGACTTACTTTGCTCCTGTTTTTGTGAGTACAACATTAATATGGATCAATTTTTTAGTTCAGTTCTCAAAATCCCCGGAATGAATTCCGGGGTTACAATGTCGGTCGTGCTGCTGGCACTGGGGAACCTTGTTGTCATATCGACAGAACGTAGCGGAGCGGAGTGACGAGACCTACCTACCGTAGGCAGGTATCCCCAAGAAAAGCACTCTCGTTCTCAGGGGATCTATCTCCACCAATGGCGGATCGGATGATTTGTCTGTCGGAAGTAATCCCGCCCAAGTTGTCCAGCCAGTTGCGTAACTCAGTATAATTGGTAACAGAATCATTGAGGATGCAGCGGATAATCTCATTGGCCGCACGTGAATAGTCTTGCTTATAAAACGACAATTGCTGTCGTAATACCGTTTTGTAAGTAACACCCTCTGCCAGTTGCTTTAAGATGTCAATCATATATGCTGGTAAAGGTTCTTCTTTGTTCTCTAAATAACTGATCAGGGTATCCTTTTTAAGTTCATCAGGATTGGCCGCCAGTAAATCGAACGGGACATATTCGGTGAATACATCCGTCTTGTTAGCCACTTCTTTTAGAACTTCCAATGACAAATGAGATGAATCGCCAAGTAGTTGTGCCCGCAAGGCCCACATGTCATATGGCTGGGCGGATTGGATATCAGATAATTCAGAAGCAGTACTCCCTCCGTCAACATAGGTGTCGTAAAGGGATTTCACACTATTGTAATCTGAAAGATTATCGTAATACTCCAGTTCAGCAGCCAACTTTTGTTGGGTGCTTAAACCAGTTATAAATCAGCACTTCCACCATAATGGGAAGGGCAGGTGTAGGTAAGATTTTTTGGAACCCTGGCTACATGGTGAGTTTTACTCAACTCTGGTATTTCAATGCTATTGTTTTGGTTGTAATAATAGGCTACTAGGTGTTCTCCTCCATTATAAAAATGCCACCTCGCCTCGTTCTGTGTTGAAGTATTGCCGGCCACATGGTTGTCATCTCCCTGAAATGAAACTATTCCTGAATGTGGACTATGATTTAGAAGTTTATCAACCACGTAAAAATCCGCATAGTTTTTTTCGTTTTCGTTACAATAATAGGTAGGACCCTCATAATCTGTGCCTCCCCAGTTTTTTCTATCAGCATAATTGGCATAGCTTAGCCCCGAGAAGTTATTTTTATACACCTCATTAACTGCTTCTGAATTGTTGATAATGATGCCAAAGTAATTAGAAACCGGTCCGTCGAAATATTTGCTAAAGTCATTTTCCTCAAAGGAAAATCCTGCTCCACACTCCCAAAGGTGTCCAATACCAAAGTCAGATGATAATACAGTTGCATTGTCCATTTTACGGGATTTTACACCTAAACATTGTTGCTAAAGATCCCCTGTTCACGTTAAAAGTAACCGTATTGTTTTCGTCGTTTACAGCACTAACGTTTAGAGGCTATAGTGCATGCCGCATTTTTGTTTATACTTTTCTTGATTTGCACCATTTTCAAATTTACAATAAACTTTCTTTAAAGTACTATATGCGGCATGCACTATGATCCGCTGTTGGCAACTGGGCGTTTTCTTTCTGTGTCGTTTAACAGACACTTATTGCCATACCGAAAGTCCCTTCGGGATTGGCATGTGCGGTGGGCTTTTAGCGCGACTTGGCAATGTGTATGGATGTGAAGGGTTGGCATTTCAATAAATATTCTTTCAGTCAGGGTTATTAAAAGTCAATAAAAAGTTCATAGAAAAATAGTGCTCCGCATTGATTAGCGAGGCACTATTTTAATATAATCTATTTGTTATTGATGATCAATTTCCTTTGGTCAATTATATTGTTATTAACCTTTAAATTGTAAATATAAAGTCCTGTTTGAATATTTCGAGTATCCCAAGTCATCTGTCCAAATGGACTGTCAACTTCAATTGTTTTTATGGTTAAGCCTGAAATATCAACAACCTCAATTAATGCAGATTCCGTTTGATATGGCAATGTATATTTAAAAGTTACCCATGTGCTTGCAGGATTTGGAAATGCTTCAATAAAATGGTTATCATTTATCGCTTTTACCCAATCATCATTGTAATCTTCAATATTTCTTGATTGCTTCAAATTTGGCTCGTTTGGCAAGTCAGGAAAAACCAAATATGAATAACCATAACCGAAATTTAAGATACTTTGTGCTTGTGCACCTGCAATGAAATTGCTTGTGTCTGCTATTTCAACTAACTCTGTAACTTCAAGGCTGTCTAATTGTAGAATATTCCTGCTCTGCTGTTGAGCAGAAATCAAAACAGTTTTCAGATCATAGAAATAGTTATACTCTGTTAGTTGGTCAGCAGATAAGTCAAAATTGTTTGGTATGTTGGTTAGATAACTTAATGCGGCTGTAATGCTATCTTGTGCAATATAACTATCTACAATTTCGTAAGCACTATTCAGGCTTTCATTGTTTGTAAGCCATAATCTCAGTGAATCATATTCGATACCAGTTGAATCCAATACAATGTCGCGAATAAGATAATTACATGCTTCGCCCCAAAGACTTATATAACTTGCCAATTCGTTTTGGAGGACACTCTTGTAGGTATCTTCATCTGCCCCTTCCCTCAGATCATCAACCATATAAGAAGGCATTGGGTCATCCTTTGTTTCCAGAAAATTTAAGAATTCTTCGTTTCGCATTTCTTCGGGATTAGCAATACAAATTTCAAACATTATTGTGTGAGGCAAAACATCTGTTTTTTTAGCAGCAGCATACAAAACATCAAGAGATAAATGGGGCGAATCTGCTAATAATTGAGCCCGTAACTCCCATGTTTCATCTGCCCATGCTGTTTCAACATCAAGTTTTGTCCCAGGAGTATCACCACCGTCTTTTAAATCTTCGTAAAGATATTTTGTGTTGTCATATTCAGCTTTGTTGTAATAATACTGTTGCCTGTAAAAATCCCTCTCTGTTTCAGTAAGTCGAATATTACTACCAATTGAGTATTTATCTACACATGAGTTTTGAGGAGCTCCCTTCTTCCAAACGTTTATGGTATTTGATGGATCTTCGTCAGGATTTCCTATGTAATAATAGTAATTTACCGGCCATGTAGCCTGATTTGCAAAATCACTTCCCTCTGGATTTGTCAGGTGACAAAATGTGTTTCCTGTAGCCTGTTTCTCAGAGCCTTGATATGATGCAATACCTTCACCACCATATGTTCGGAAATCATATTTTACATTATTTGTATTTGTATTACACTTGTAAATCAGTCCTTTCTCTGGCCAATAATTATTGTGGTTATCTCCACCGGCCAAATTTGCATTGCCCATACCTGTAAAACTGTTTTTGAATACACTGTTTTCATCATCTCCTGTGTCTAAATTCCAGATTCCTGTGTGAAAATCAATAGTCGAATTTAGGTTGATATCAGGGGAAAAGTTGTTTTGGTCAAATGTAAAACCAGTACTTGCGTAATTTAAAATACCTGTTGGCATATAAAATGGTTCAGTTGTTTGCTTACCACCAACTTCAAATGTACTTCTTATGCAACTTGCCTGGTTATTAGTGACATTGTAAATACCAAAAAGATTGTTAAGAAAATCAACCCTGTCGATAACGAAAGTATTGGTTGTACTGCTTTGTGATGAGTAAACACCCATGTTCAGACCAGTGAAGGTTGATGGTGTAATATTTGATGTTGGACAATTCCAACAATCGTAAATGTAAGTATCACAAATAGGTAAAACATAAAAATTAGCGTCAATCGTCCATATACCAACAGCTTGGTTTTCAGGTTGAGGATCATAGAATTCTGTCCTTTTGTCCTCAAAATCGCAAGCGTAGAATTTAACACCATCGACCTTAAACATACTGACAAAAGTATGGAAAGGGCCTTCTCCAAACAATTCATCAAAATCAGAAGTAGTTTCAAAAGTACAATTTCTGAATGTGCTTTGATTAGGCCTATGTTCTCCTGTTGTTGGATCAAAATTTTCATAACTCATAAACTGAACAGCTCGGCGGTTATTTCTAAAAGTTGCACCATTAGCTTTGATTATACCACCAGTTTGATTCCAATGATCAGGATTCCATGGCTGTATTGCTTCCCAGGCATTTTCAATTACTGCACCGTTTTTAAGTTCAACATAACCCTGTTGGTAATTTCCGTTGGCATCAGGATATTGGTGCGCGGTTTTATTTCCCCAAACCTGGATGCCTTGCCACGATTCATCGCAGGCATTGGTTAATTTGCCACCATCGATTATTAGCTTGGCTCCTGGTTTGAGAATGATACTAGCATCTGCAGCAAAACATACTACGCTGTTAATCTCAAGTGTTTTATTCTCTTCAACATAGATATTATTCATTACTATTGTATTTGTACTCCACACTTCATTACTTGTTATATGAATCTCATCACCAAAAAGTGAACAAGGTAATTTTGTTTTCCAAATACCACGGCCAAATGATGCAATACGTAATTCCGATTTTGCATAATTAACTTCAATATCGGTTACAATTGCCATTGGCAATCCATTACTTATATTTATCCAATTGTTTTGTCCTTCATCAAAAATAAAAACACCCAAATCAAGTCCCGCAATAATGTGATAATCATTGTTAATAATAATTCCCTGTAAACAATTAACCGGTAAGTTTGGCAAATTAAATGTTATATCTGCCCAGTTATTTCCTCCATCAGAGGAGTATATCACCCTGTTAATGGCTGTTCCATTGTTATCTTGGAAACTTCCAAATGATATCCATATTTTATTGGGATCAATATCCGAAATTTTAATATCAGTAATTCCATGCCCTTCAACAATATTACCTATACTTAAAGTAATATCATCCCAGATTGTACCGCCATCAATGGTTTTGAAGAGTTTTGATACGGTACCGGGGGTTGCCCATGTTGCCCCATCATATCCAACATAGATCACATCTTCATTTGCCTTGGTTAGGGCTATCGCCTTTATTGCATTTGATACGCTGACACCTAAGCTATGAAAATCGGTTAATTGTGACCAATTTGCTCCACCATCGATTGTTTTATAAACTTCATGATAACCAATAAATAAAGTATATCGATCAAAGGAAGACATAATAAAGGGACGGTCTTCTAAACCATATTCTTTGTTAATTGGATAACTTAATCCATTATTGATAGAAACAAAAGATTCCCCGAAATTTGATGATTTTTTAACAACTTTTGAGCCCCCATTCGCTGTACAATAAACGTACTTAGCCTCTACAGGATCAATAATATTTTCATACGAGTCCCAACATTATAACGCAGCCAGTTTCCTGTCCCATTTCCAATTTCGCCATTATCCGGAGTGCCTCCTATATGGAACTCTGGAATTAGTTCGCTGTTCGCAATTCCAAAATACTGTAAATTATCAAGACCTGTACCATTCAAACTTAGCATGATGTTGTTTTCATAGTCAAAACGAGATACACCCCCATCATTACCGCAATACAGGTAGGTATTTCCATCTGAAACGGCTGTTTTAAAAACCCTTTGGTCGACATGAAAGTAAGGATTAGAACTTGAAGTAACACTATAAAACTTTTTGGTTACGGCAGTATTAATATCTAGTACTTCAAGGTTGTACCCGCCAAGATACATTATTGATGGGTCTGTAGGTGACATTTCCATATCCAATGCAAAATATCCAAGACCGGAATACGAGGCACTATAACCAGGGTAAAAATCCTCTTTGCTAAAAACATCGCTAATTGTATATGCAGGGTATTCTGAAGATTTAAGATAGAAGGAAACTCTATTAGGTAAATTACTAGGCAAACTGTAGCCAATAAACAACCTATTGGGTTCATTGGTGCTCACCGCAATACCTATTCTTTCCACAAAATCGGGCAAACCATTTTCTATTCATTGCCAATTAACAGAGGCATCAGTAGCATTATGGGTTTTCCATAATTCAGCACACAGTAGATGGTTTGGGTTAGTACTTGTTTTTATACCGACACTACTAATGTAAACAGTGTTGTAATCGTTCGGCTTAATCTCTATGTCCTGTAGATATTTATTCTTGTCCCAATGGCCAGGGTCATATTCTAGTTGGTCAAATACTATTTCCCAGTTAGTTCCACCGTTAGTTGTCCTATAAACATATTTGTTTATCAATGCGTAAACGATTGACGGGTTTTGCGGATTTATCAACAATCTTCTTCCGATCATTCTCTCATTTGGGTCAAAAGTAAGTACTTGCTGCCAGGTGTTACAGTTATCAGAAGTTTTGTAAATGCCTGTACCATAATTGTTATGGTTATTCCCTGTTGAAATATAGATTTCATTGGCATTGTTATTATTTACGGCAATATCTAAAACACCAAGACCCGGCATTAAAATGTTGTCGGTAACATTTTGCCATGTTTGTCCCCCATCTTGAGTGTGGAACATACCGGAGGAATTTGTACCAGCATAAATATTATCAATATTATCAGGGTCAATATAAAGACTAACAATTATACCTTGATTATGAGTTGTTGGAGATTCACAGGGCCAACAAATTCCCATGTGTTGGAGGTGTTTAATTGAGGTAAAAGCGATGGATTATTTGAGTAATATGTAAGTTGTTCAATGTATTTTGAATAACTCCCCTTCATTATGTCATTTGAAAATACTCTCGTTGACCAAAAGTTCTTTTGCCTTTCATAGCTTTTTAAGCCGGGGATTTTCATCGTATCCGGGATTGCGAGTTTAAGGTTGTCATAATACGCATCCATTTTGTTTGAAAATGAATAGAAATCATTTGAAATGCTGTCAATAGATTGAGCGAATAATCCCAAGTTGATGATTACGCTTAACAATAAAATTAGTAGGATCCTTAACTTTTTCATTTTTCTGTGTTTTTAATTTTGAATAAATAGTTTTTTCGTAATATTCAAATTTGAATTTGTTTGTAAAAAAATAATATATACACCTGTATTTAAATGAGAGATGTCTATAGAATGTTCATTTGCTAAATGGCCTATTTGTTCTGAAATAACAGCATGGCCCTGCATGTTGATCAGTTTCATTTTTATGTCTATTAAACTGCTCTCGTTTGTAGTGATTGAAATTTCTTTGTTTTTCACATCTTTTCTAATCAAGATTTGCTCAGTGATTTGGTTGTCTGATATGTCAACGGTAAACCCGCAGAAGGAATACGGGGTAGCATCCCCATACAGGTGTACTCCTTCAACTTCAACGCAATACAATGTTGATTGATGAAATGCGTCATAATAAAAAAGATTAGGAAATGGAGTCCTTTGAGTTCCAATGCCCTCAATCGCATATGGATCGAAACCAATATTTGGGTATAGGGAATTATAAAAATAATTCTTTCTATATTCACCATTATTCAATTGTGTAGAATCAAAAACTGGATCTACTAGCACGAAAACACTATCGCCAATATTTTCATAATCAAATGCTGGCAGGTAAACCGTATCTCCAATTTCAGCATCAAAATCATACCCAAGCTTTTCAATTGTCTCTCCCATGTAGTGCCTAATAAACCATACTTTTTTGTATGCAGAATCCTGACGCATGAAACAATGGAGTTCCCAAAGTGTATCTGAGCTTCCAGGAATATCATTTAGTCTGAAAATCTTTTTGTAATCCTTTGTATTTAAATTGGTGTCACCTTTTATTGTGTAGATAAAGGTATCCCAAGCCCATATTTGCTGGTCGAACTCAACTACGGTCCAGTAGGCATTTTCTTCCGGAAAAGGGTGATACTGCTGTGCATGCAGCGATACCAAAGTAAAACCGCATATAAATGTTATAAAATAAATAATTTGTTTCATAATTCTGGTTATTTAATAATAAATTTTCTTGAATAATAATGGTTATTTTCATGGCCGTGTAAACGTAGCACATAAACCCCTGGTGGAAAATTTTGTTTTTTAATTATAATATTTCCTGGCTCTATGGCTTCTGCGCTTTGTAATATTTTCCCATCTATACTAATTATTTGATAATCATACAAAGTATTACCCTGTATGGCACATACCAAATGTTATGTACCGGTAACCGGGTTAGGCACAATAGCAAAGGTATTTTCTTCAATATATTCCGCTGTGCCAACATTAGTGCCTATACACCCTTCAAAGTAGGGGTTATCAAACCACTCGTAGATATGCTCGTCTTTGTAATAAAAACAAGTTAATTCATATGCCGATTCAAAAGTATAACCACAACCCCAATATGTTTCGAGCAGGGGCATGTTTAAACTGCCCATACCGGAAACCCAGAATTGATAACAATTATCACTAGAAGGAATAAACATAGTTTGTGTCTTGTGATGAATTCCATTATTTAATAAAATTCTACCTGTATCAAGGCATATATATTGTATATTGTGATGAATGAGAATCGTATCACCAGGCAATAGGTTAAAATCATATGCTAGATATTCACAAGTATCCAATTCAGGGTAGTAATAAACTTTATTGCTATCTGGGCTCTACCCGATAAGCACCAATATACCCAGTCCTTGTTCCAAAAGCCCCATACCAATAGAACTTTGTATAATTAATATTGTTTATCAAAGTGTCTCCTTTTGCTTCAAATTTATATGTGTCATACCATACTGGAGGGGGGGGGTCATACTCCGGCCATGATTTAACACTATACCACACGGCACTATCCCGTGGAAATGGCAAATATTCCTGCGCCACCAGGCTTGTTTGCATTTGCAGCATTAACATTCCAATGGTTAGTAATAGGATGTTCTTTTGTTTCATGAGTTTAAGGTTTTAGTTTCAGTCTATTTTATTTTTAGTTTATAACCCTCAGGTATGCTATCCACTTATGCCTTGGTTTCTTCTCAACCCTGCTACTTTAACCAAACAACTTCTGCGGTAGTTTTTCCAAAAATAAGGTTTTAACCTGACAGGTTTTTACTTCTTCATACCAATCTTTGGTTTTGGATGTTGCTGTACCATTCATTGATATGAGAAAACATTAGGTCAACCTGTGCATGAAATTCCGGGGTATCTTGCCAGCCATTCTCGCCATTATCATCTCGACACACTACCCAATTAACCAAGATAGTTTTAATTGGCGTATCCCAATTTGGTATCCAATATCCTGGTGTACGGTATTTTTCTATCCATGCATCGCTGGTATTTTCACACCCACTTGTCGGTGCTAATGGTGTAAGTGGTTCATAATTGTAAGCGCAATTTCCAAAGTTTTGCGCTCTAACACTAATGAATAGTAGTAATACTGCTGTAATTAGCAAAGTTTTAAAAAGTAATAAATGTTGTTTCATAATCCAAGTATTAGTTTAATGTGAAATTATTATAGGTTTTAGCGTTCTGTTTTTTGAAGTATCAAGGGGTGTCAAAGCAAGTATGTAATAACCCGATTGATATCCGGTGAGATCAATGGTACTGGTTTTCCCGTCCATTTCAGTTATAAAAAAAAGTTTGCCAAATTCTGTTAATAAACTTATTGTGAACCTAATAGGGGGATCACTTTTTTGAACAACATGAAGGTACTGATTAGCAGGATTTGGAAATATTTCAATATCACTATTAGGTATTTGATTATTATTGATCCCTACGCCCTGGCACTCATAAAATAAATATTCAAAGCTATCATCAGTATATTTTCCAACTGCAGCTAATCCATAATCTGTTGGCAAAAAACAATCAGCAAAAGGTTCTAATGTATTGATTAATTGATAGTTGTCTACTATACCAATGCGTTCAATAAGTGTATACGTTACAGGGTCAGGATAATTTGGATCATACAGATGCCTGAATAAAGTATCTTCCAAAACAAATTCTTTCAACATCTGACCATTTAGTTCGACTTCACTTTCTTCAATTACTCTTAACGGAAGAACAGAAGAGCACGCAGAATCCTCCCAATAACTATTCAACCCTGCTGTTCTGAAGGTAGAAAAAACATCGCCAACACTTAAATTATAAGTAAAAAATAAGTACTCCTGATTGTTTACATAGCGGTAGACAGTATCATTTTCAAATCTTGTATAAAGCGTTCGAACCAAGTCATTATTATCAACCAGGTTTTTTTTGGTAGGGTTAATAGGTTGAATAATGTTATACAGTTTACCTGATATAAGTGTATCACCTGTAACGCCAAACAGTTCCTCTCCAGCCGGCATTCCATTCCATCCGGTTAAACAATAAGTCCATTTTGCACCCGGAGATGGCCATGTTTGGGAGAATGAGGTATTATTTACCAATAATATTAGCGAGGCCAGAATTAATGTCCTCCATGAAAATCGAAATACTTTTTTTTTCATAACTCAGGTTTTTTTGTTTATTGTAATACTATTTTCTTACTATTTGGGTTCAGAAAAACTGACTTGTTAATTATTGTACAAATATATATTGAGGAACGGACAAATTTTGTCTGTTCGTTAAATTTTCTTAAAATATTTTCTATTTGTTTTTGAATATATTATTTGATAACCTTGTTTTCGCAAAATATGTATCATTCTTTGTATCGTTCTTTCGGAGCAGTCAAATTTTTCACTTACCTGTTTCAATGATAATAGTTGCCCCTTTTCTATCATTTCATGCAAATAGTTTAATTTTTCAGTATAGGAAATATAGTCCATGGCTATTTTGTTTTCTGTGACTTTTAATTTGAAACAATGATTTTGAATGTGCTATAGCTTTCGTTAGCAAAAATTTTCAAAACGTAGATTCCCTGGTTTGCCGGGCTATTAATGGTGATAGAATTTTCGTGAAATGTTTTGAAAAATACTTCTCTCCCACATAAATCAAACAAGGCTATCGAGTTACTCGAAGTATGCAATGGATTTATTTCGATAGCAAAGTTTGTTGACGGAGGAAGTGGGTTTGGATAACAACTAACGTCAATATTCTGTTGCCATGGTTCATTGATCCCTACTGTTGCACATGAGTCAGTAATTACAAAGCAAGTATCCCTCAAACTCCGCCAAACCTCTTCTCCATTAACGGAAAAGCAAAGCAGCTCGTTCCAACCCTCCCAATATGGCTCAATAAACCCAATAAGTCCAGAAGTAGAGCCAATTCCTTCTATTATTTGAGGCCAACCATCATAAGGTTCTTCATAATCAAGATGCCATACTCGTCTACTGATTCCATCATAAGTTTGAATAGT
>PCUL01000052.1:988-1516 GCA_002771745.1 Bacteroidetes bacterium CG18_big_fil_WC_8_21_14_2_50_41_14 | reverse complement strand
CCCCACCTGTAATGTGTAATCATAAATTAAAGCCTCGTTATAATCTGCATTCCATCTAAGAAATATTTTTTGGCTAATAGTGTCTTCTCTTAGTGCCCCAGCATAATCAGATCCACTTATTATAACGTCAGAGCAAAATACATCCCTGCGGAGGTTATAGATTTTTTTATACGTGGTATCGTTAAACACCGTATCGCCATCAATATAGGTATCGCCAATTCCGTTATAAAAAAACGGACTGGGCTGCCACCAATAGGTTTCGTGCCAAACGGCTCCTGAATCGGGAAATGGCAAATATCCCTGACCCACCAGGCTTGTTTGCATTTGCAGCAATAACAGCCCAATGGTTAGTAATAGGATGTTTTTTTGTTTCATGAGTATAAAGTTTAAGTTCTAGTTTATTTTATTTTTAGTTTATAGCATTCGGTTATGTTATCCACTTGTGCTTTAGTTTCTTCTCAATCCTACTACTATAACCAACCAATTTCTATAGCAGTTATTCCCAAGCGTCAGGCATTTTTAGCCAAT
>PCUL01000052.1:582-922 GCA_002771745.1 Bacteroidetes bacterium CG18_big_fil_WC_8_21_14_2_50_41_14 | reverse complement strand
GAGTTAATTTCTCCTTGGTTATTATAAATAGGTAAGATTAACAATATAAAGACGAAATCAGATAATTGATTACAAAATGGACGTAAAGAGTCAGGTAGCCATAAAAATGAACTTCATTTTGGATTAGAAATATTCGGTTAAACGAGGTTTTCATATTACTCATCATTTCAGGTTTTGTTAATATCCTGTTTCGATAAAGCCAACTCGTCTCCTGTAAAACGGAGGAAATGTATACCTCTCCTATTAAATAGTGCAAATACCGGCTAAAATTCTACCTGTTTTTACCTGTTTTTTTACGTTTATACTGTAATCAATAGTCATTCTAAATAGTAAACCAGTT
>PCUL01000052.1:0-567 GCA_002771745.1 Bacteroidetes bacterium CG18_big_fil_WC_8_21_14_2_50_41_14 | reverse complement strand
ATGCTGCTAAATTTAAAACAAAAAATGAAACCAGTCAACTACCAAAAACAGTAGGGTTTACCCTAAGGAAAAGGATAGGGTTTTAATGGCCGGAATTTTTTAAATGATTGGGAATAAACGCATTGGAATTGTTAGTGTTTGCCTGGTATTTTTGCCGCCTTTTTTGCGTTTTCGTCAAATGGGGGAGGTAGACCGATACAATGTGGTGTTTTAGCAGAAAACAAATTTGGTTATTGATTCAACTTCGATAAGTTGGTTTTTTTGCTAAAATACAACTCAGCTCAGGTTCTTAAAAAATGGAAAGGGAAGTGTCTGATTACCTTATCTCAAATCAACACCTCCTCAAATCTTTATCTTCACCTCCACCTTTACTTCTGTTTTGTGATTGCCATCTATCTCGTCGGCTCCCGTACCTATGGTGGTTTTGTTGAAATAGGTGGTTCTGGCAAACCGCAACCAGAAATTGATGCGGTCGTTAAATTTCCATTTGGCCATCAGGTAAATACGCTGTCCGTCATCATAAAACGATGGAATACTAAAGGCATAAAGTACATCGTTTTCATAGGT
>PCUL01000200.1 GCA_002771745.1 Bacteroidetes bacterium CG18_big_fil_WC_8_21_14_2_50_41_14 | reverse complement strand
TTCTTGCCGACGAGCCCACCGGAAACCTGGATTCGGCCAATGGCGAAGAAGTGATGAACCTGCTAAGCGATCTAAATCGCAAGGGAACTACCATCATTATGGTTACCCACTCTCAGCGCGATGCCGAATACAGTCACCGCATCATCCGCCTTTTTGACGGACAGATTTTAGTGGAAAATTTCCAGAGTAACTAACCTGGAGGGTAAATTGTAAAACCATGTTAAAAAATTATCTGCTTTCAGCCATTCGCAATATAGCGAAGAATAAATTCTATTCAGCACTGAATATCATTGGTTTAACTATTGGTTTGGTCACTTTTATTTTGATTTTTTTATATGTCCGCGATGAGATTACGTATGACCAGCATCATACAAATTATGATCGTATTTTCCGGATTGAGTCAAGTTTCAGGATAGGGACCAAATACGATAATTTTGCCGTTGTGCCTTTCCCCATGGCACCTGCCTTGCAATTGGAATTTCCCGAAGTTGAGAATGTAGTTCGTTTTGCCGGCGAGGACAACCTTTTGGTGCGTATTGACGATAAGGAATATTATGAAAACCGTTTTTATTATACCGATTCCACTGTTTTTGATGTTTTTAACCATCCGTTGTTGGCCGGTTCTCTGGACAGATGCCTGGCTGAGCCAAATTCCATTGTGCTTACGAACTCCTCTGCGAAAAAATATTTTGGTCATGAAAATCCAATCGGCCGGATAGTTTTAGTGGATAACGATATGCAGTTCAAGGTAACTGCCGTGGTAGCCGATGTTTTGGAAAATTCCCACCTGAAATTTGACGCTCTGATGTCGGTATCCACCTTGGCGCATCGCCCTGGCGGAGAGGATTTTAACAGCATGGAACCTGACAGGTTCTGGAATATTGGCTTGTACGCCTATGTGCTATTAAATTCAAACTCCAACATTGAATCCATTTTTGAGAAGTTTCCCCGGTTCTACGAAAAGTACATGAAATCACTCGGCGATCAGTTGAATGCCTCCTTTGATCTAAAAGCAACACGACTCGATAAGGTACACCTGACTTCCAAACTGGCGGCTGATCTTCCTACCGGAAACATTGCCTACATTAAAATATTTTCAATCGTTGCCTCGTTTATTTTATTGCTGGCTTCCATCAATTACATGAATATGGCCACGGCCCGTGCAACAAAGCGTGCTAAAGAGGTGGGCTTGCGAAAGGTGATTGGTGCCGACAGATATCAGTTGATTATCCAGTTTATCAGCGAAGCACTCTTGCTCACTTTTATAGCTTATCTGCTATCTTTACTTATTACCTCCATGTTATTGGCTGATTTTAATACCCTTTCGGGGAAGGCGTTTACCTTTAGCGGCATTGCTACTCCTGATTTTTTGTTACTAATTTTTGGAATAAGTGTTGTTATTGGCATCATATCAGGAAGTTATCCGGCCTTTTATTTATCCTCTTTTTCGCCCCTCAAAGTGCTAAAGGGCCATGCCGGTAAATCAGGGAAAGCCAGCCATTGGTTGCGCAGGGGCCTTGTTGTGATCCAGTTTTTTATTGCCATTGTCATGATCATAGCCACCATTGTTGTTAGCGATCAGCTTGATTTTTTGAAGAATAAAGACCTGGGTTTCGATAAAAATAATGCGGTTGTACTGGAGATGCCGGATTCCTCTTTCAGAAAACAGGCTGTTGCATTTAAAGATCATCTGTTGCAGAATCCTTCCATCGTTTCTGCATGCAATTCCTCGGGAGTACCTTCCCGTAACCGATGGATTCAGGTGATGTTGGTTGAACAGGAAAACGAGATGAAGGAGATGGCGGTTATTCTCACCCAATGCGATTATGATTATCCCAAAACAATGGGATTTAAATTTGTGGAGGGCCGTGATTTTAACCGAAATATGGGAACAGACGATACTGCTGCCGTCATCATTAACCAAACTGCAGCCAAACAATTTGGGTGGGGAGAGGATGCCATTGGAAAGAAAATAAATTATGGAATGGAACTCGACGGCTCTAGCGGAAGAATCATGAAAGTGATTGGTGTAGTGAAAGACTACAATTTTAATTCTCTTCACAACAAAATTGAACCCATCATCATGTTCATCTCACGTCAGCCCCGTTTTTTAACGACGGTAAGATATAAAGAAGGTGAGAAAAACCAGGCACTCGAATATATTGAACAAAGCTGGAAAGAGTTTGGCAACAAGCGTCCTTTCGATTATAAAATGTTGAGCGAAATGCAGGAAGAAAGTTATGGTGCCGAGCAAAGGATTAGTACCCTGTTTTTGATTATCGCTTCCATCACCCTGTTTATTGCTTTGCTTGGACTTTTGGGATTGTCAAGCTTTACTGCTGAAAGCCGAACACGTGAAATTGGCATCCGCAAGGTGAATGGTGCCTTAACAGGCGATATCATGTGGTTGCTATTCAGGGAATTCTTCTGGTTGATCCTGATTTCGTTTGTGTTTGCCGTCCCCGTAGCCATTTGGCAGATTACCAATTGGTTGGAATCGAGTTTTGTGTATTATACACAAATACACTGGTATTCGGTGGCGGTTTCAGGGCTGGTGGCATTGATTATTGGTTTGGCTACCATCAGTTTCCACGTGGTGAGAGCGGCTTCAGCCAACCCGGTTGAATCGTTAAAATATGAATAAACTTTTATGGGGTATGTAATCATCTCTTGATAATTAATTGGCTTATCAATATTTTCGGTACGCTGCACCTCAGAATTGAGCCTCAAAACCACTGCATAATATGCTCGTATACTGCTCCGCCTGATCTTGTCCTCATCGCAAAACGAGAGCTTAATTTCTAATGTACCTACCTACGGTAGGTGAACCTGCCGGAGGCATGGAGGCACGGGGGTAAGGAGGCAAAGAAGCATGCAGGTTTTAGAAGTGAGATACATATAATCCTTCTGGGATAGGCGATCAAAATGATCAAAAAAAAATGGTTGATTTACTGAATTTTATTGCCAATTTGCCCTATGATGGGTTGCTGATATTATTTAGTATCTTTATAAATTTCAACCAAAGCTATAAATAGTTCAAA
>PCUL01000106.1:468-3443 GCA_002771745.1 Bacteroidetes bacterium CG18_big_fil_WC_8_21_14_2_50_41_14 | reverse complement strand
ATTGGTATAAGGATCCGGATTCAAATCACATTGAACATCCTCAGTAATAAAACCCATCGATTCGGCAATTACCACAAAATGGTCGTCGCTGATTTTTGCAATGGCGTGTTTTGACATAATTCTTTGCCCATTATACCCTCCAAAACAGTGGTTCCATTGAAGTGTGCCATCCTTATCCAGTTTTACAAACCAGGGATCCACATCCCCCTCAAAACCATGTAAACCGGTTACATCACCATCAAGAGAGGCCGCATTGCCAATGACAATAAAGCCGGAATCCTGAGTTTGGGTAATATATAATGGCCATTCGCTGTGGGAACCTCCCAGGCAGTTTTGCCAGAGAATCTCACCCACAAGATTAATTTTTACAATCCAGAAATCGGATTTGCCATAGGATCCATGCACTCCTGAAACGTCTCCATCATATGAATCCGTTTGTGCGGCAAAAACAAATCCATCTTCCGTTTTAGTCAAGTCATATGCAAACTCATGCCCTGTTCCTCCATAGCAAAGTTGTCTCAGGATATTGCCGTTCAGGTCCATTTCAACAAGCCATACATCAAGGTCAAGAATTGACTCATTCTCATGACAATTACAATCGACTATACCCCCGTCTTCATTAACGCCTGCAAGCACGAAAAAACTGGAATCGGAAGCGTACCTCAACCTTAATCCATTTTCATGTCCCTGGTTTCCCAGGGTTTTTTCCCATTGGATATTGCCTATGGAATCTATTTTGCATACCCAGTTGTCCACATCTCCAAAAAACTGGCTAATGTCTCCGCCACCGGAAGAAATGCGCGACAGTATAATCAAACCTCCATCGGGAGTCAGCAGGGCATCCTTTGTTTCTTCTACATTTGTGCCCCCATAACAATTTTCCCATATAATATCGCCATATTTATTGATTTTTACCACCCAGATATCGTAATATTCATTTTCAAAATGATGCACGTCCCCATCTCTTGAGTTAGTTCCGTTGACTAAGTATATGTAGTCGGAGTCAATTGGGATGATTTTTCTCACCCCATCGCCGCCACTCCCCCCAAAACATTTTTCCCACAGAACATTGCCTATGCTATCAGTTTGTATTATCCAGGCATCGGCACTGCCATGGTAGTTGCTTATCCACGGTTTGTTATCGCTAATATCCACTCCAAAGAGGTAACCATTATTAAATTTAGCCACTGCATTTGGAGTGGCGCCGTTTTGTGTGCCAGTCCCCAAACACTGTTGCCAGATAACAGTCTCAATTTGCGAAAAAGAAGATGTATGTGTCAGGATGGTTAATAGAAGGAATATCGTTTTTACAATTTTCATTTTCTTAAAAATTAGTAGTTGCCGTGGCAAAAAGCCACGGCAACAAAATGATGATTATTTTACCACAACCTTACCGGCTGATGAAAATCCTGAAGAATTTAAGGTGTACACATATAATCCTGATCCAACAGATCTGGTGTCCCATAATTGTTGGCCTTGTTTGCCATTGACTTCAAATGTGGCTACCAAACGGCCATTTACATCGGTGACCTGTATTCTGCCTGTTGAATAGATGGATAACAGAGTATAATTAAAAGCGACCCAGATGCTGGCCGGATTGGGCGAAGCACTAATGTTTATCACCTCATCATAGGCAGACCTATTATTGGGCAAACGCACGGATTTATAATCCAGGCTATCATAGAGGTTAAGGCAATCGCAGTAATATCGATTGTAAGCAAATGACAGGATGTTTTTTGCCATGTAAGAAGCTTCCCCTGCGGTATTGTTAGCGTAATAATCCAACAAAACAATGTCGGTGCTATCCAGGTCAAAAATGGTTTTTCCCTGGTTTTTCCAGACAAGTTGGGTTAGCAACAAATCTTTATAATCGGTAAATTCATCCAACTGTTCACCTTGTAGTTCATACAGTGAGGGCATCAGGTTTAGAAGTGCCAGAGCATTGGTCGTATCCCCCTCGGCTAAATAAGACGAAACGATCTGTTTGTCAGCTTCCAGGTTTTCCATATTGTCCAGCCAGTTTCTTAAATCTGCCTGATCAACAATGGAGTCCGCCAGGATGCTCTGAACAATGCTTTTGGCTGCCTGCGCTTTGTTACCAAAGTATTTTGCCATATCGTTAAGCAAAATGGTTTTATAGGAGGTATTGCTCAGTGCCAATTGCTTTAATATACTAATCATATAATCGGGCAACGGGTTCTCCTTGTTTTCCAGGAAACGGATCAGGGTGTCTTCCTTCAGTTCATCCGGGTTGGCCGCCAGAATGTCGAAGATGACATCATCGGGCAGTACATCAGTCCGGTCACTCATGGCCATAAGCACTTCCTTTGACAAGTGTGGTGAATCGCCCAGTAATTGTGTACGTAGTACCCACATATCGTCTGGCTGTGCAGTTTCAATATCCAATAGCTCGGAGGTGGTATTGCCACCATCGGCTAATGATTCAACCAAGGCATGCACCGCGTTGTAATCAGCCAGGTTATTCGCAAACACCAATTCCTCGGCAATTCTTTGGGATGAAGACAACTTGATACTCCCGCTACCACCGTAGTGGTCAGGACACAGGTTGATGGGGGCTTTTATGGGGTTTACATAATAATCGGTATATAATGTCGGGATTTGTTCCGGTATACCATCATAGTAATACAGGCTGATAACCTCTTTGCCCAGGTTCTGAAAATGCCAGTCTGTTACTGGATTTTGGGAAAATGTATTCCCCGATGCAAGTTCGGCACTTCCTTGAAGGTCACGGATTTTAGCAAAATCAGGATTTTCATAAGCAACAATAAAATCAACTAAGTTGTCAGCATTTTCATTGCATTGGTACTCAACACCAGTTTTGTCATCTTCAGGCTTTGACCTGTTCATCTTTTCAGCGTAGTTACCATAGCTTATACCTGTAAACTCATTGTTGTAGATGATATCCTGCTCCGAAGGGCAATCTTTTACATGTATCCCGGTATATATTTTATCAG
>PCUL01000106.1:0-407 GCA_002771745.1 Bacteroidetes bacterium CG18_big_fil_WC_8_21_14_2_50_41_14 | reverse complement strand
GAAACCTGAAACTTCTTCCCCGCAGTTGGGTACATGGCGGTAATTTGGTCCTACATAAAAACGACTGTTAATTACTACTGCATTATCCACATTGGAAAGGTATATCCCGGTACTATTATTTTCAAAATCAGCATCATTCACATACACGTTGTTGTTTGATTGGGCATTGCTTGCATGAATACCTGTAAACAGGTTTTTAAATTCACACTTTACGGTTTCAGCTACGGGGCAAGGGTACATCATGCTGTTGCAGTAGTTTACAAGCCTGTAGCCGGCATCAAGTGAATAGATGCCATAGCCGGTATAGACGTGATTGGTGGTATTGTTATAAAATTTACATCCGTAAAAGTTTATGTACCAAACATTCCAAATACTTACATGCGTGTTCATGTCCATGGGTTGAATGT
>PCUL01000296.1:1122-3096 GCA_002771745.1 Bacteroidetes bacterium CG18_big_fil_WC_8_21_14_2_50_41_14 | reverse complement strand
ATTATACCGCTAATTGCTTCCTGGTGGTTCTCAGTTACAAAAGCAACGATGTCCAGGTTTTCGAGCACAACGCCCACACCGGTATAGTCTTCAGGGATTTCATAGGTAAAAGTACCGGAATAGAGCGACCCGGTTGTGGTTTCATCGATTTCGACTCCCCATTGACCGGTGAGCAGGTGACGAAGCATGTGCTTATGGACATAATTATTTCCCATGTTTCCTCCGGTTTGTGGTCCAAGTACGTTGTTTTGCAGAATAGCCACATTTAAAAAATTGGAAGGAAAAGGGCTGTTGTCGGTGTAATACACTTCTACCTGAACGACAAGTTGGCGTGTTGAGGTCACGATGATAGATTCAACTCCCACATTGAGGTAACTGGGTGCGGCCATCACCTGATTGGAGGCGGATGTCCAATAATTTCTACTCATCGCTGTTCCACTTCCCTGCGACCAGCCTGAGAAAAGGTGGCGGTTTACGGTTCCTGCCGGATACCCGACTAAACCTGACTGACCAGCGATGGCATTGCCCCATGGAGTTCTAAAATCGGGTTCTGAGCCAGAGGGTACGGCATAGCTTCCCTGATGAATATTAATAAGGATGACATCGTCAGGATGGGCATTGTATATGGCTTGCGCAATGGCATGACCATCAGGGCAAAACACACAGTGGATTCCTGTAAATTCTTCCAGGACAACATTTTTATTTTCAGGATCAGTTCCCACAATTGTTTGTGAAAAAACAAAGGTACAGGCCATTATAAATGACACAATAAAAGTAATTTTCTTTTTCATAATAATAACGATTAGTTTAATTCCTTAGTAATTAATTGATTAACCCGACAGCAAAAGTAGCGATTTTTTTTATACTATGATGAATCATGTATTTTCCTTAGGACAGTCCCGCAACGAAAAAGGTTGTATATAAATTGTTATGATCTATTGTATCAAAAAAAACCTGGAAACTTTAACATCCTTTTGAGCAACCTTTGCGATATCTTGTTTGTCTTTCTTGCTGGTTCAAGGCAAACGGTAACTAAATTATAATTGTAATCTGTTTGGTATAATCTTTGTACCTAATTATATGTTTAAAAAATACTCATGATGAAAAAATTATTACTTTCAATCTTTTTTATAATCGCCACGGTATTGTATGTCAATGCTCAAACATTTAAATTAACCTGGGACGGAACCCAGTTGGGAGATACCGTTGTTATAAAAGATGTATCGTTTGTTAGCGAAATGTTATTTGATCCCATTGTAACCAATTTAACCTCATCTGATATCAAAGTAAAAGTACGCAGAACTAATATTTCGGAGGTGGAAAGTACCCAGAATTACTTTTGCTGGGTAGCTTGTTATGCACCTTTCATTGATGAATCTTTAGAGTATTTTGTAATGGGACCTGGAGTATCTTCTGCACAGGATGCCTTTTCAGGGCACTATACACCACTTTCGTATTCAGGGACAACAATTGTTGAATACATGTTTTATAATATGGATGATGAGAGCCAGAATTTGAAAGTATATGTAAAATATGTGGCTAATAACTTCCAGTTAACATGGAACGGAGAACCAATGGGAGCAAGTGTTTCTGTTAGTGCTGAATTTATTGTTGGTGAATTGGTCTTTAATCCGATTGTAAGAAATAGTACTGATAGCACCCTTAAGGTTAAGGTACGCAGAACAAATTTAATTGTTGTTGAGGGTAGTGAGAATTATTTTCAATGGGTATTGCCATATGAAGATTCTACGAATGTTTCAATTGAATATTTAGAAATGGCTCCGGGGGCCTCTACTGAAGTAGATTTATTTTCGGGACATTATAAACCAAATGGAAATGCTGGCACCACATCTGTGGAGTATACATTTTTTGATATTGACTATGAAATCATTTACCAGAAGTTTGTAGTCAATTACACGTCCCTTCCCGACGCAATTGATGAAAGCATATTAAAAGGCGTTCACTTTTCGGCCA
>PCUL01000296.1:0-1060 GCA_002771745.1 Bacteroidetes bacterium CG18_big_fil_WC_8_21_14_2_50_41_14 | reverse complement strand
AGCGCCAGTATCAGAATTTCAAATATATTGGGTACCGTGGTCAGTGAAGCGAACCTCAATTTAAATAGCAACAGTACACGTGTTGATGTTAGTCAGCTTGATGGAGGGATTTATTTTTATTCAGTGATCCTCAATGGCGAGCGTCTGAGTACAAAGAAGCTGGTTATACGATAATATAACAATAGGTATTTATAAAAAAAAACCGGTGTTGAACCGGTTTTTTTTTGTGCAATGCAGTTTAGGTTTTTCTCTTTTTTAAAGCTTAAATGCTGCCTTAACCTGATCGATATAATCTAACTTTTCCCAGGGGAAAAAGGTGACAGTTTTCTTATAGACGTTCACTCCGTTTCTGTTTTCAACAAAAGTAGTGGTGTTATCCTCATAATATACCTCGATCACTTTATCATACGTCTCGCGACCAAAATGACCATAAGATGCTGTTGGCACAAAAATGGGATTCTTTAGCCCAAAACGGGAAACGATGGCAAAAGGTCTCATGTCGAAAACACTTTCTATTTTCTTCGATATTTCACCGTCTTTCATGATCTCACCCTTTTCATTTTTCACATGGGCAGTTCCATAGGTATTTACATAAAACCCAACAGGCTTATCAACTCCAATGGCATAGGCCACCTGAACCAGGATTTGATCTGCTACTCCGGCAGCTACCATGTTTTTGGCTATGTGGCGAGCGGCATAAGCGGCTGAACGGTCAACTTTAGAGGCATCTTTTCCCGAAAAGGCTCCACCACCGTGAGCTCCGTGTCCACCATAGGTATCCACAATAATTTTTCTTCCGGTAAGGCCGGTATCCCCGTGAGGGCCACCGATAACAAACTTCCCGGTAGGATTGACCAGCAATTTCAAATCACCTGCAAATAATTTTTGAACGTTCTCAGGGTACTGCGATTTTACTCTGGGGATTAAGATTTTTGCACAGTCTTCTTTGATTTTAGCCTGCATCTTCACTTCTGTATCAAAATCATCGTGTTGGGTGGAAATAACGATGGTGTCGATGCGCGATGGAGTGCCGTTGTCATCGTATTCAAGGGTCACCTGT
>PCUL01000046.1:6232-6374 GCA_002771745.1 Bacteroidetes bacterium CG18_big_fil_WC_8_21_14_2_50_41_14 | reverse complement strand
TGTTCAAGGATTAAATTGTTCAGGGATTATTGGTTATGGGGGGTTGTTTTTTGTAGTCTTTGTTTTCGGGGTGGTTGAGGTTGTACACTCTTTTAAACTCCAGGCTTTTTGAGCCAAAGTTGATTAATAATCCAATGGGGAG
>PCUL01000046.1:2971-6078 GCA_002771745.1 Bacteroidetes bacterium CG18_big_fil_WC_8_21_14_2_50_41_14 | reverse complement strand
CTTCGGCAGGCAGGTTTGAAATCCATTCCCCAAAACAGAATGAACCTTCATGGCGCATCCAATTATTCTATGAGTAAGCTCCTCGTATTTCATTTTTATTATTTTTTATTTCCCCAATCCTATAATCCAATAATCCTACAAATCCTAGTAAAGACATTTTACGCAGCCAACACCTCATTTAATTCATTGATAATTTCTTCTGTCTGCTCGCCAAACAGCTGCCACATCTTACCCAGCCCACCTTGCGCGTTGAAGGGATTGTAATCAAAATCCTCTTTCTCGATGTGGAAACTGCTGATTACATAATCCTTGATCATGCGGAGCCATTGCATTTGTTCCTCGTTGAACTTGGTGGCACCGGCTTGTTTTTTAAATACCCAGTCCTGGAAATTTTTGTCCACGGTACGGTCGTAAACCGTGAGGGTGGCATCTATTCCGCTTACCTTACGGATGAGAGAAACGATGGCGGTGAGTTCGTTGCGCGTGGATCCATTGCACTGCCCCAGGGCTTCATAGGCTCGCCACACATTCAGGGGTGCCAGGGCAGGCTGGTCGGTTTGCAGTTTCTCCAGCACCTCTTTGATCATGGAGTAGGTGAGTTCGCGGCGGCGGAAAGGCTGGTTGTAAAAAATCTGCAAGGCGGTGAGTTCATCCTTGTGGAGCTCCATCCATTGGGTAAACTCCAGGATGATCTGGTTGGCTTTTTCCGCGTTGTCCTTGTCCCAGCCCAGCCGGATTACCTCATCCGGATTGGACGAATCAATGCGTTGTTCATGTGCCTTGCGGACATTTTCGATATATTCGTTCAGTTCGCCTGTAAAGACTTTGGCTGCTTCGCTCTGGAATTGCCCGGTTGCAATTTTTATGGCGGTTTGCAGATCGTCAGGAGCGGTATCTCCGGCTTCATTTTTCACCCGGGTTTCAATGGCTTCGAGGGCATCCGGATTAAAGGCATTTAACAGTTCCTTTACCACCTGCGAAACACTTTTGCCGTTGGCCTTCAGGGCAAACAGGGCTTTTTCTTTCGGGGTAATCTGTTTGTCGAGGCGGGTGAGCCGGCTGGCGAGTGTGGTAAACAGTTCTTCATCACGGGCACCTACGGCGATGGCTTGAAGTAAATCTTTGAGAGGAATACCGGGCTTTTTCTCCAGGGGACGGCTGTCGGTTTTGAGGCTTCTGGTCACGCCAATGGCATCCACGATTACAAAATGGTCTTTGGTAGACTGTGCCGAAGGAGTCACCTTGCGGAGGCTGTCGAGGTCGATGACCCGTGTGCCACGGCCTTTCATCTGTTCAAAGTAATTCTTGCTTTTTACGTCGCGCATAAAAAGCAATACCTCCAGGGGTTTTACATCGGTGCCGGTGGCGATCATGTCCACTGTAACGGCAATGCGCGGGTGATAGGCATTCCTGAAATCCGACAGTGTGGTTTTGGGGTCTTGTCCCTTTTCAGTTACCTGGTCGTCTTCATCCTTTCGGTCTTTGTCCGAATTGTAGGTGATCTTTTTGCAGAAGCGGTTTTCTTCGGCAAATTCTTCCCGTACAATCTGAATGATGTCGTCGGCATGGCTGTCGGTTTTGGCAAAGATGAGGGTTTTGGGGACTTCAAAAACCTCCACGGGATTCTCACCGGTAGCAGATCTTGTAAAACGATCGGGGAAGATGGCCGGCAGATTTTCTTTGAATGAGCGGATAATGGTCCTGATCTGATTTGGGTTTACCACATCTTTGTCCAGTTGCTGTCTTGAATACACCTCATCTTCATCCTGTAATTCAAGTCGTTTTTTCCGGCTTAAGCGTTCCCTGTGTTCGATGTACTCTCCCTGCCATAAGGTGCCGCCTTGCTGCGAGACTTTTGTGTCGATGATAAACACGTCATAGCCTACATTTACCCCGTCGGCCACTGCCATTTCGTGGGAGTATTCGCTCACCAGGTTTTGGTTGAAATAACCAATGGTCCTTTTATCGGGGGTGGCTGTGAGTCCGATCTCGAAGGCATCGTAATATTCAAGCACCTGTTTCCAGAGGTTGTAAATGCTGCGGTGGCATTCGTCGATCACGATGAAATCGAAGAATTCGACGGGCATTTTGGGGTCGTATTCTACAGGAGGGATTTCTTTTGGCTGCCATCGGGATTCATTGGGGTTTTCCTCTTCGGCGCTTTCCTCCAACTCAGATCCCTTGAGAATGGAATACAACCGTTGTATGGTGCTGATACAAACCTGGCTGTCGGAGGCTATATAGCTTGATTTTAAGCGCTGCACACTGTATAGCTCTGTAAATTTTCGGTTGTCGTCGTTGGGGACAAACGACATAAACTCCTGTTCGGCCTGTTCGCCCAGGTTTTTGGTGTCCACCAGAAACAATACCCTTTTGGCTTTGGCAAATTTCAGCAAACGGTAGATGGCCGTGATGGCGGTGAATGTTTTTCCCGCACCGGTAGCCATTTGAATTAAGGCCCTGGGCCGGTTTTCTTTGAAAGAAACTTCCAGCTGATTGATGGCATTGATCTGGCATTCGCGCAATCCGTCCGGCTGTAGCACAGGAAGGTCGTGCAACCTGCTCCGGAGCGATTTTTCACTTTTAAGCCAGTCGCGGAGGGTTTCAGGACGATGAAAGCTAAACAGCTCTCTGGCCCTGGGTTTGGGATCGGTAAAGTTGGTGGATCTGGTGACTTCGCCGGTGCTGAGGTAAACAAAAGGCAAAGGCTCATTCTTCAGATGTTTGAGTTTGGCCGTGGCATAGCCTTCCGACTGGTCTTCGTGCATATTGAGTTTGTGGCCTTCTTCTTCGCGCTTTGCTTCAACTACCCCACAGGGTTTTCCTTCTACAAACAACACATAGTCGGCCGGGCCTACATCTGTGAGGTATTCTTTTACTGCCACGCCAATGCCGGCATGTAGGTTTATTCGTTTCAAATCCTGAATGATCCAGCCACAAGCTTTGAGTTGGTTGTCGATGTGATCTCGTGCTATTTGTTCAGGATTTTGGTTGGGCATGTTGCATAGTGATTAAGGCTGCAAGGTAGGAATTTTTTTGGGTATGAGCGTACGATAGATTGTAGTGGTATGCTAAACATTAATGAGTCATTGGGGTAAAGTTGAAGA
>PCUL01000046.1:0-2896 GCA_002771745.1 Bacteroidetes bacterium CG18_big_fil_WC_8_21_14_2_50_41_14 | reverse complement strand
TATCTTTGTCCTACACCAACATACGTGAGATGAAAAAACCCATTATCTTACTAACTGTTTTTCTTATAGCAATTAATACCACTAATCTGAAATCACAAAATAGCTATGTAAAATTTATGGCCTTCCCTGCAGTGATATATAATTATGCCTCTTTATCGTACGAATATGGAATCAATAATAAGCATTCAATAGGGCTGCAAGCAACAGGCTCAATTTTCTCTGATGAAATGGGTTCTTCCTCTTCTGCTTCTTATTCTAAAGGGATTTTTGTCTATTATCGATATTATCCAACTTTTAAAACCCGAAAAAAAATAGCTCTATTTGCTGAACTCGAATCGGGTTACTTCGAAAAAAAGGATGGAGTTTATAGTAATACCAATATTTCTACAAGTTTTCTCCTGGGAGGAAGAAGATATTTCGGAACTTCTGAGCACGTTTTTTTAGATGCCGCTCTTGGTGTTGATTTGAGTTACAGAATGTTCCATGGCGATAATCAATGGCATTACGATAATAGTTATTCCACCTGGTTTTATGCTCCAAATGAACCAGACAGATTTGTAATAATTCCAAGAGTCATTGTTGAGATTGGGTATAAATTTTAACTAAACAAGTGGCTTTTAGCAGATTTCATTTCAACTAACAACATCAGACATTTAAACTTTTCGTTGATGATATGATAAGCAGATATTTTAACGCATAGTTACTTTCTCCCGGCAAGCTACAATTAAGCATTCAATTAAAATGCTTTAAAAAATATGCTTCGTTTATCTTGTGATGGCGGAAACTATATTCTTAACAGAGGGATATATCCGCACGTGTTGGCCAAACGCGCCAGATGAGAGGAAGGCTAGTTCAAAATTGTATATGCCTATTTTATTGTATGATCAGCTTTTCCTGTCTAATTTTCGCTCCGTCAATTTTGATAACAGCCAAGTAATACCCTTTTGGCAAATCCTCCACTGAAACATATTGATTGGAGATATTAATCTTCTTGACTAATTGACCTACACTGTTAATTATATCTACTTCTACTTTCAGGTTATAGGCATTTTTTATAAAGACCCTGTCAGTAGCCGGGTTTGGATAAATCTGCACACTTTCATCGGCAATGATTTCATTGGTAGAAACCACGCCGCCATCGGCATCGCGTTTCATCAAAAACACATCGGAGGAACTGCCATCAAGACTGTTCTCATAACCCATCATTAAGAGGTCGTTTGAAACAAGCCCAACCACATCAACTCCTGTCCGTTCATTTTCATTGGGATAGGTGATTTCATTTTGCAAATTGAGGTCGGTACCTACCAACCAGAGTGCCAAATCTCCGTGAATGGAGCCCGTTATCATAATTTTCTCAAAACCAAGGCTTCCGGAACCCAAAACCATGGTACCGGGATAGTCTAAATCAATCATATTGCCGACAATTCCACCATTTATAAAGTCTGTCGACAACAGACCAATGGAACTCACGCCAGAATCACCAACAAAGGTTCTTGTGAGAAACCATGCATCAGGGGTATATCGATCCATTCCCGCATTATAGCTGGCACCAAACGACCAGATAGTTCTGAAATTATTATAATTATCATAGGCAAATGCTACATCATTCACTCCAAACCACATATAATTATACGACTGCATAAACGATTGTCCGATCGCGTTAACCAATTCATGTTCCCATGAAGTTATCTCTTTTACCGTTCCAAATCTGCTGGATATATTATATATAATAGGTATATGCGTTGCGTCTTTTGTTTTTGCAGCAACCAATTCGCTCAAAGCACCGGCTGGCATTTCGTTTACAGTTCCAAACCAAAACCCGTCCGTTGCATCCTCTTCATAGGACCAGGTCTCCATCCCTGTTTCTGCATTTACCACCTGAAGAAAACAATGTTGTGCCATCGCTCCTGCCAGCGCAATTTCACCACTGGCCATGATACACAGGTTGTAAAATTTGGAAGAATCATTTATAACATTTCGCCAGATTTCCTGGCCGTTTGCATCCACTTTAAATGCAAAAGCGTGCTGATTTTCGAGGTTTTCATCCTCAAACCAGCCACAGACAAATACATTGCCTGCATCATCGGTTACCACTGCGGTTGGGTGATCGAATTGCCCAAAATCAATTGTTTTTTCATAATAGCTTTGTGAAAATGAAAGCAATGGCAAAATAAGAAGCTGAAGAATAAGTAGTTTTGATTTCATAATTTGTTTTTATGAATGATCTCCCAAAGGTATAAATTAAAATTCTAAAAAGTTACTTTTGCACTAACTTAATCAAATCGCACCCATGTCAACCCCCTCACTCGTCTTCGTTTGAGCGCAGCGGTAACGAAAATTCAAAACCGGAAATCTGATTTAAATTTGGCCTAAAACCAACTATTAAGTTATATTTGTTACCCCTACAACAACATGGTGTTGGCGCTTCGTTTGGGGGTCGTGATTTCCTTTATTGATAAATAGTACTATGATAGCTCATATATTTGTTGTATTTTATACAATGTTAAAAAATGCAAAAGGAAGAAGGTTACTTGCAACACTTTTTTTTATGGCAACACCAGTATCATTTATTGTTATTGCTGTTCTTCTAGCGATTAACAAATACATTTTTTTTTATTAATTAGGTTCAATGTAATTTCTATTGGATTTTTAGTGGGTATTACAATGATACTAGTTATTCGTTGGTTGAGCCTAACATTAAGAAACCATGGTAGGGAGATTATTCAAATAGCTGATAAATTGAGTAGAACTATGATAATTCTAAACATTTTTATTGCTATTATTATATTTCTAGGATCAATATTTTTAGTATTACCTTAAATCCGCAAGCATTTGATAAAATCAGCTGTTAGGGAATTTTGTGCCACCAGGATGACTATTTCCGGATATATTTTCA
>PCUL01000236.1 GCA_002771745.1 Bacteroidetes bacterium CG18_big_fil_WC_8_21_14_2_50_41_14 | reverse complement strand
GGCATAAGCCGTAGTAGCTCCATGGTTACCACTGGTAAGCTCCCAGGTTTTTCGGTTCAGGTGCATGTCCCACCAGATACCGATGTATTTCATGGGCTTTACCCAGGATACATCGCCCAGTTTATTGGGTTCATTGAGGTTGACAATCAGGTCCGATTCGATGAGGCCAGCCGCATCAGGTGAAATCTGGATGGTGCGCCAGGGAGTGTAACATGGGGTGTGAACTTTCACTTTGTAAGTATGGTTATCCGATCCCACCAAACAACTTTTAAAGCGATGGTTGGTAGTATCCACCAGCAGCGTCATGTCGGAATAATTGGTCAGGTTGGCTTCGTGGAGGCTGAGGTGGACGCCATTTTCGGTGATCATGGTCACCGGAGTGTTCACGGCATTGTTAGGAATGTGTGATTGAGCCAATCCATTGTTAACATATTTAAACGCGTTGATTTGGTTGATGTTGGAAGTAGTGTACAAGTGCTCATAGATATCCCAGTCGCCGGGCCCCCAGAAAGTTTTGTAATCACCGGCCATATTAAATTGGGTGTTTTCTTCCGTAATAAGCAGCTCATTTATATTCGGCTGTGGTGGAACGATGTACCGAAATCCGAGGCCATCATTATACACCATAAAAATGATAAACAGGGTCCGGTGCAGGCCCGATTTTTCGGTCAATTGGATAACCGACTGATTGTAGTTGTTTTCTACCATCCTCTTCTCACCCCAGGGCATTTCCCACGGTTGACTAAAATTATGAAGCCTTTTGCCAGAGGTAACCTCAAAATCTTTCGCCAGCGCAGGTTGTCCTTCGAGATCAAATCCCATTGACGAAGGAAGCACCACAGGCTGATTGTTGTAATTTACGGCGTACAAAGGCTCCCCGGCTTCATTCAGCGTAAACGCCACCTTTATTTTTCCATCAGGTGAATCGGTACTCAACATATACAAAGGTTTTTTTGTTTGACATGAATTGAACAGGGTGAAAATGGTCAGCAACAGAGCCGCACTCAGTTTGAGATTTTGCATGGCGATTGATTTTACTTAACCACAAAAATAGACATGATTATTGGAGATTGAAAACCGTACTGGTAAAAAAATACGGTTGCGGGTTACCTCAACCGAAATCGAAAGTTTTGACTTACAATTTCAGGCTTAAAAAGTTGAAGCTTTTTGCTTCATTTCGTCAAAAACTACCCATTAAAACCGGTTTATTCACGCTTCCTCCATATAAAACCTCACCATGGGCCTGTTTTTGGAGGTGTTGTCAACGATTTTAAAACCGGCTCGTTCAAAGGATTTGTAGAGCCCAATCCAGGCAAACGAATCGGGTAGTTTTTCCTTGGTGGGAATGGTGGGATAGGCTTCAACAATTTGAATTCCTGATGCTTTTGCGTAATGGATGACGCCTTTTAAAAGTTGAACTGAAACGCCGTTTTTCCGAAAATGCTTGTCAACAAAAAAACAGGGAATCGACCAGACAGGCAAGTCATCGATGCGCTTGTGAACACGTGATTTCTCCAGTTTGAGGAAATCTTCGCGTGGGGCAAAGGCGCACCATGCAATGGGCTGACCTTCATAAAACCCAAGAATCCCGGTGGGTTTGCCAGCCCAAACCAATTCTTTTATGGCGTTTTTGTTGCCGTTGTTTTGCTTTCCTTCCACAAAATCTGTTTTCCGGAGACGTGGCCACATGCACCAGCAGTTGCCGCAAGCGCCCCTTTCACCAAAAAGGTAAACAAATTTTTCCCAGTTACTTATCGATAAGGGCTCGAAAGTCAGGCGGTTTAAAAAGTCATCGTTATTGGGCACTATTTCTGAAACCATGTGTATGATTTATGGAAGATACAGGAACAATATTAGCAATAATTTGTTCAATAGTGTTCGTAAAAGAAAATTTATAGGGAGCGGGAAACCAAACGGCAGGCATTTTCGTCTATAGTGTAAGTTCATAAAACCCTTAAAGGATGACAATAGCTTTACTCTAAGTATCAGATAATTATCGAAAAAGTCCTGGAGACGATTTCAATTTATTAATCAACACGTACGAAGATGGAAGCAAAAAAATCAAAAAACGCCGACCTGGAAAACAAGCGGTCCTTGTTCTTTCAAATTGGTTTGATCCTCACCCTGATCGCCGTATTCATGGCCTTTGAATACAAAAGTTACGAACCAGTCAACACAGTACTCATGCCGAGATCGGTTGACAACACTCCCGAAGATTTTATTGATATCACTGTTCAGAAAACCAAACTTCCACCAGAACCTCAACGGCAACCCATTGTCCTTACCATTGTTGATAATACCGTGGAAATTGAAGATGGACCCATCATCGATGTAAATGCGGGGGAGAATACAGAAATTCCAGAGTTTGTGCCTTCATTGCCCGAGGAAGCGCCCATTATCGATAACACACCCGTAAAAGTACCCGAAGTCAAACCTGAATTTCCGGGAGGGCTTACCGCAATGTATGCTTTTTTGAGCAGTATAATCCGTTATCCTGATATGGCCATGCAGACAGGTATTCAGGGCGTTGTATACATAGGGTTTATTGTTGAGAGAGATGGAAGTATCACTGATGTTGAAGTCTTGCGTGGAATTGGCGGTGGTTGCGATGAAGAAGCTGTTCGCGTGGTTAAGTCGATGCCCAACTGGAATCCCGGTATGCAATTCAACCGCAAGGTCAGGGTTTCATATAATATCCCGGTCAGGTTCACCTTGAAGAACTAAGTGAATACAACTGGCTTTTAGCAGTTCGACTTTTCCTGATTGCACACACGGTAAATTGTTTGAGTTTTGGCAGATTGCATGGCAATTACCTGTCAAACCGCAAAGAAGTTTAGGCGGGTGACCCGTCATAAAATTATATTTACTGGTTTCTGTATGATACTCATATTCTTTACCAAGTCTGCGATAGCTTTCGAACCAAGCGATAATTGAAGTGGTCTAACAAGCTTCTTAAACAATCCTTTGCCATTTCCCAATCTGGCATCCCATATGATGAAAACTACAAATACGTTTTGATCAGGGCTTAGGTTTTTATAAACTGTTTTCATTTACCCTATGAGATAAAAAAATGAAAAAGTATTGAAAATTTTGTTGTTTTTTAGCTCAGTTCTTTGTTGTGCACTGGCTTTTATTCAAACTTGTAGAATCACTGTTTTACAATTGTCCTATACAATTAAATTTGATGAATATTAATAAATTATTTTAAAGTAAACTATGCTTTTTATTAATGGCATAAAACGATAATCTTTTGTGATTAGATTAACTATACGGGCATTGTAGTTACTCTACAATTTAATTATTTTAATACTCATACTTGAGGAGTGATTGCTAAGCCTTAATATATATTTTCCTGACGGGATGTTACTGAAATTAATAATTTCTTTATGCATACCCTTTTTCCTATTTTCAAGTGCAAAAAATGTTGAAATTATTTTGCCCGATATATCATACAGAACTGCACTTAGTCTTTCATTTTTTATAAGTTCATATTCCAAGGTAGCTGTTTCTTCAATTGGATTTGGATATATAAGGCTTGTGTTACTTTGTTTTGAAAAATCAACAACACCTGTATTTAGGCCTGATAAATATCTTGCTACTGTGTTAGAAGAAGGAGAATCAGAAGAATATGTTGAATTAGCCCCAACAACTATAATTTTCTCATCTGCCTGAATTGCTGATGAAAGAATAGAACCCCTAATTTCATTGCCTGAAATGCCCTCAATGCCAAAAGAATTATCAAGTGAGCCGTCAGAATTATATCGAACTAGAGTAAAGTACTTGTAACTCTCATACTCTAATCTTGAACTGCCTGCAATAACTATTTTTCCATCTGACTGAATTACAACAGTTTTTGCGTCAATATTATATCCAACAACAGTAGTGATAATACCATTCGCCCCAAAAGTTTCGTCGAGTGAACCTTCAGAACTGTATCGCGCTAATATTATATGGGAGGGTTCATCATAGTACCAGCCGGAGTATCCGACAATAATAATTTTTTGATCATCTTGTATAACGACATCTTCAGCTAGATTATTACCTCCAAAGTCGGATATGAGTTTGCCATCCGTCCCAAACGATAAGTCAGCATAACCGTCTGAAGTGAAGCGTGCCAAGGCAAAGTCGTATTCAGTTCCATCATAAAAATAACCAATTAAAACAATTTTGCCATCAGTTTGAATAGCTGCTGATTTAACCGAATAATAATTTTCAAATTGGATAATACCATACCCATTTGTTCCAAATGTATTATCCAGAGTGCCATCCTGTTTATATAGAAAAACTGCAAACCCTTTGTCATTTGTGCTATAAGCTGTACCAGCAACTAGAATTTTTCCATTCGGAAGTATAAATACTGAAGAACCTCCTGTACTATATTCTTCAATATTTGTATAAGTGATACCAGATGAATTAAAGGAAGTATCATAAGAACCGTCTGGATTGAGTCTGATTAAGACGATATTATTAGTACTTTGTCTTTCAATAGTACCAACAATAATAATTTTACCATCTGCCTGCATGGCAACTGAATTTGCACTACCTTCTCCTGCGACTTCGTATAATATTCCATTATTAAGAAATGTATTATCTCCAGATCCATCCGGATTCAAACGTATCATTGAAATATGCCACTCGTTAAAATTGACTGGCTCGCGGGAACCCCCGACAACGACAATTTTCCCATCTTCTTGTATTGCTAAATCTTTTGCATAATTAACAGATGCAAAATCATATATTGCTATGCCATTTTCACCAAAGTCCATGTCTAAGGTTCCAGATTGTCCAAGTAGATGTATAGTGCAGAATACCAACAGAATAGATGGTAAAGTAGTATTAGTTCTCATATTTTAGTCTTTATTATTTAGTATTGATTTGTCAATTGTTACGCAATTAGATACCGTTTTTTTTTAAGTGTATACTAATTGCAAACAACAATAATTAAAGTGTTAGTATATGTATTGTTATTAACTAATGTTAAATTTTGGAATTAATTATCAAAAACTATTTAAGTCTAAATTTCAGTTCAAATTCGCATAGATTATTTTAATTGGTGAGCCTACAGTATAGCAGACTTTGGCCCTGAGTTATTAATTTTTTACTGAACTAAATTACTTGGTTCTTTCAAGCTTGTGCACAACGAGCATATAAATCCACCTCTAGCGTTTATTTATCTATTACCTTTTTTTTAACCTCTTAATAATTAATAACCTACCCAATTTCAACCGTTCATAATCAGTTAAATCAGCACCTTATTTTCATTGTAACTGGATTATCGGGTGTTTGGAAACGTAAATCCGGGAAATTATTTTATTGGTTTTAAATTGGGGTTAAAAATTGATGATTTCGGTTGTCAGGTTTGATGATTGCTGCCGTCTAATGCTCAATTAATATACCAACTAACTAAACGTTACTACCATGAAAAAATCATTCTTTTTTATTTTCCTGTTGTCATTCACGGTGTTGGCTTTCCTGCAGTCGTGCAAGAAAGACAACAACGATCAACAAACCCCGGCAGAATATATTGCAACGGATGCTTCGTTTGCAGGTTTTATGAGTTGGTCGCTCGATGCAGCAAACCAGGGTGCCGACCCTGCTCTTGGTGGCGCCCATGCCGGAAACGACTCAACAGTTACCCGAAAGGTGTACTTTAAAAATGGACAGTCGCTGGTGAATGGCAGCTATCCTGTTGGAACGATCATCGTAAAACATTCGGACAATCCGGCCCAGTCGGTAAACGAATTCACGGCAATGGTCAAGCGCGGAAACAACTTTAACGCCGCCGGAGGCGATTGGGAGTGGTTTATGTTGAATTCCGATGGGTCGATAGCGGTGGATGCCGCATCAGGAACGGCCATGAGAGGAGCCAATTTGATGAATGGCATGTGTATCGGTTGTCATCAGGGTGCTTCTTCGAAGGATTATGTGTATTCCAAATAAGCTAACTGAGGCAAGTGTGAGCATGCAACATGATCAGGAAAAAGCCGGATTGTAGCGTTACAATCCGGCTGATTTGCATTGAAGATCTCAATATGGTGAAAATGCGTTTCTATTAAATATATTGTTAGATTTGTGCTCCGGTTGGCTTATTTAACAGTTTAATTTCCGGGTATTAATTTTCAAAAATGACAGTTGTCGAAACTCCTGACCTTTCAGTGCTGGTTGAACAGTATGCTGGTGATTTATATAAAAGGGCCTTTTATAAGGTATCGGATAGCGAAATGGCCAAAGATTTGGTTCAGGATACTTTTATGGCTGCTGCTGAAAAAATCTCCACCTTTAAAGGCGAAAGTACCCCAAAGACATGGCTTTTCTCCATTTTGAATAATAAAATCATCGACTATTACAGGGCCAAAGTAGTAAGGCCTTATCATTATAATACGCAATCGTTTTCCAATTTCTTTACTGAAGAGGGCGATTGGCGTCCGGATAAAATCCCAGGTCACTGGAACGAGGACGATGGCCATTTACTGGATGATGCTGAGTTTAATGCCACCCTTAAAAAGTGCCTGGATGCGTTGCCCGACAGATGGAGCCTGAGCATTAAGTTAAAATACTTAATGGAAAAAGAAAGCGAAGAAATATGTCAGGAATTGGGGGTCAGCCCGACGAATTTCTGGCAAATCATGCACAGAGCCAAATTGCAATTGCGCGATTGTGTTGAAAATAAATGGTTTAAGGATTAATGGGAGTATGGAAGTATGGATGATTGGATGAATGAGGAAATTGGATTATGGAAAGAAAAAATATAAATAGAGGGCTTATTCAACTGGTAAAATCATTACAAAAGAAAATGAAGGATGGTAACTGGAATGATACTTTCGAAAAATAATAGCAAGAAAACAGAGAAGTTTCAAAAATGGATTTACCACCCCGTCCTTCCAACATTCCATTTCTCCTTTCTTCCAATTATCGTATAAAAAACAGAAATTACCACTAACTATGAAGAAACTGATGCACATACTGTTTCTTTCCTGTTTGAAAGCCACTGAGCTTATTGAAAAGAAAATTCATTTTAAGCTTTCGATCAGGGAAAAATGGCAATTGAAAGTACATAAATCCATGTGCCAGGCCTGTACCAATTATGAAAAGCATAGTTACTTGATTGAAAAAGCCATTTCACACATGGAAAATACTCAGGCAGATAAAATCGAGATGGATGTGGAAAGCTTTAAAAAATCAATTCTTGGTAAGCTCGAGAAATAAAGTCCCCATTTCTGACACCCGTTTATCCAACGCTTAATGGGTGACAATTCCCTTTTTGTACTATTTCCATCATGCAAAAGCAGGCTTAGAACCAAAAATAAACCAGTTTCTGCCTCTTCTTATATAGTTGCCAGCCTGGAATAACCTTTCCAATGGAATTTGCCACTCGTTACACTTTTCACAATTTACCATCCACCTTTGTCAGGAAATCATTTTCCATCCGACTCAAGGGTTATAAACGTAAAATGATAGAAAAAATGAAATCAAAAATTCAACAATCAATCTTTGGCGGAATCATCGGTACAGCAGTAATGACTGTGGTTATGTTCGTAGCTCCAATGATGGGAATGCCCAAAATGAACCCGGCAGCAACGCTTTCAGCCATGATGGGTTTGCCCATTGTAATCGGATGGGTCATGCACTTTATGATCGGTATCGTGTTCGGACTTGGCTATGTGTTTGTATTTGAAAAATGGGTTCGAAAAATCAACAACCGGGTGTTGAAGGGAGCTATTTTTGGAATTGCAGTCTTTATATTCGCACAAGTCATGATGGCTGTAATGGGTGCTGTAATGGGGGGAATGCCCTCTCCCGAAGGAAATATGTTGTTGATTATGATGGGAAGTATCATTGGGCACATTGTTTACGGCATTGTAACGGTACAATTTATAAAAAACTAAAAACATTCACCATGTCAGCATTAAAAACGATCGTAATCACCTTTTTAATCACAATATTCATGAACAATGCAAAATCACAAACTACCAAAAGGGTAGAAGAGGCTCAAGGTTTAAGTGTGGGAGTAGTGGCTCCTGTTTTCGAAGCTCTGGATGCAAATGGCCATCTTTTTACATTGCAGCGTGCGTTAAATGACGGACCTGTAGTCATTATTTTTTACCGGGGATTCTGGTGCCCGGTATGCAATAAACACCTGGGTGCGATTCAGGACAGCCTGAAAATGATAGAACAATCGGGGGTAAAGGTAATTGCCATTTCGCCCGAAAAGCCTGAATATCTTGATAAAATGGCCGAAAAAACCGGTGCTGAATTTACCTTGTTGTATGATGAAGGGTATCAAATTGCCAACGCATACGATGTGAATTTTGCCCCCGACAAAATGCAGCTCTTTACCTACAATGTGGTGCTGGGTGGGAAGCTAAAGGAAACACACTCCGACGATACGCAACAACTGCCCATACCGGCTACCTATATTGTGAATCAGCAGGGCATGATTGCGTGGCGGCAGTTCGATCGTGATTATAAAAACAGGTCGTCGGTTAAAGATATATTAACCGCCTTGGAAGAATTGAAACAGGCTGATAAATAAGGTACTATCAACATTAAAACCCGATTGAAATGAAAATTATTCAACTTTATCAACGGATTACCGATAAAATAAATGGATTAAGGGATATTTCCCTGGTATTTTTCAGACTTATTCTGGCTTATGGTTTTTATGGCCCGGCCATGATGAAATGGGGTAACCTGAGTGGCATAGCCGATTGGTTTGCCGGAATGGGTATTCCATTCCCGACACTCAATGCCTATCTGGCGGCTTCCACCGAAATGGCTGCCGTTGTATTGTTGCCATTGGGATTGTTCACTCGTATTATTTCAATCCCCCTTATGATCACCATGGTGGTGGCTATCGCCACAGTACATTTTGGCAACGGCTTCGAGGCCGGAGACAATGGCTTTGAAATCCCATTGTACTATTTGCTGATGCTCTTTGCATTGTTAGTCAATGGAGCCGGAAAAATGAGTCTGGATCACCTGATTTCGCGAAGGATTGAGTCATGAAAAGGGGAATAACAACACTACTCGGCATGCTGTTCATGAGCCTTTCAGTTTTAAGTTTTGCCCAGAATCGAGCCGATGCAGAAGGTATTCAGTTTTTTGAGGGAACGTGGGCAGAAGCCCTCCAAAAAGCAGCAGCAGAAAACAAGCCCATCTTTCTGGATGTTTATGCCTCCTGGTGTGCACCTTGTAAGTTGTTAAAAAACAATACTTTTCCGGATGCCGAGGTGGGCAGGTATTTTAACAGCCAGTATATAAATGTAAGTCTCGATGGCGAAAAAGGTGATGGTGTGCAAGTGGCACACGATCTGAACATTCAGGCTTATCCTTCATTGTTCATATTAAGTTCATCGGGTGAACCACTGGTATATTATGCCGGATACTTAAAATCAGTTGATTTTATTGAGTTGGGAAAGGCCGGCATTGAACAATTAAACAAAAAATAGAATTGTACTAAATTCCTACAAGATCAAATGCAATTGTTGGCGGTCATTGTAAAAGACAAAAGACAACACATACAAAGCTGACACAAGAATATTTGACAGATATAAAAAGAGTAATAATATGAACACAAAATTACTCATGACGACAAGTTCAGTTTTTATGGGACTGATTGGAATTGCTTTAAGCTTTATGCCAAACGAAGTTTTAGAAACCTTTGGTCAGGAGCCTAATGAAATATTAACTCTGACATTACAATTGACGGGATCTTTATATTTCGGTTTTGCTATGACAAACTGGATGGCAAAGGCTGCTATAATTGGTGGCATTTATTCAAGACCATTAAGTATCTAAAATTTTTCCCATTTTTTCATTGCAGGAATTGCCCTTATAAAGGCTTCGATAAACAGCAATACGACTTCAGCCTATACTTATATCTTGACAATTATCTATGTGTTATTTGCCATTTTATTTGGTTATGTGCTTTTTACACATCCCATACAAAAGCAAACCAATTAGATAAAGATGAGCAACTGCGTTTTTTTTTTGAATTTTTGAAGGCGTATACCTAATGGTACTTGTTCGTAAATAGTTTATAAACTGTATGTTAGGCATTATCTAATTTATACATATAGGTTTTTATGACCCCTATCCCCTCCCGAAAGCCCTGATAAACATCGGGGGGATTCCCCAAAGGGGAAAGGTGATAGAGCGTTGTGTTTTAGACCGTAAAACTTTAGTATCAGACTTATATAAATCTAATTTAGATAGATTTATCGCTCCTCCCCTTTGGGGAGGAGGAACCTGCCTGCCGGTAGGCAGGGGAGAAGGGGTTATAAGCAAGCATATTTTTTCATTAAGTGAGTATCCGCTTCAGTATCTAATTGATAAAAACAATGCGAAAGATTTTACAAATTCATCCTGAACGTTAATTTGAATCACCCCTCCCTCCTAATTTTCTGGCGATATCTCCTCTCTTCGCGAAATGAGGAGGGGGGGTTGTTGAGTAAAGTCAAATTCAGATAAGGTGGTACAGAAACGGATACTCAAAAAACAATATTTGTCAGGACTCGATCAGTTGCCCGACTGAATGATCAAATATCAATAATCAATTAAACATTTGCATACTATGAAAACACTTGGTACATTATTTTTAGCTTTACTACTTACCGCCTCCATTGCGCAGGCTCAGGTAGTTGTAACTTCCACCGATAATTTCAATACACGCGACCAGATGCTGCTCGCCAATGAAATTAACGAAAGTGGGGAACCCTTTGCCGAGGCACTGGGTTACGATCTGGATTTACTTGATCCGATGGTCTTAAATGCTCCCGACTCGATTTCCTATACCTTAGGAATCGAAAATTATGAATATTCCAGGTATCTGTTGGGAACCGTAATCTCTCGTTCAGGGATTGGTCTTCACATGATGTGGGCTCCCATGATTGCACAAATGGCAGCCATGGAACCGGAAGGATTTGATGGTACTTTTACAGGAGGTATCGCCAATGGATTTAACGAGGATGATGAATTAATGAAGAACATCATGCATTTTGGAATGCTGGCCAATCAAATGGCTCCTGCAAATCCATGGCCACAATATGCCGACTTTGAGAATGGAGATCCACACCTGGCACAACCAGCTGCTCCTGATTTTCAGATGGACTTCTCAACTTTGCGCTGGGACAGGGATTTGATGGACAAAACACTGAACCCGGGTGCTATGGGTCAATCGATGATGAAGCAATACCTGTGGGCTCAGGACATGTTGGGTGCCTTTCACGATGGCGATGACAATGGCATTGAGCCTGACGGAATCATTACTCCTGATTCGGTGGGTAGTCCGAATTTCGACCCAAATAACAATGTATTTTATGGCGGTAACAATTTAGATGGATTTATCGGACAGGTACTTACTGCTGAAGCCATAAACAAAACCATGTTTTTAATTAATTCACTAGCCTATGATGGTACCGGCCTGGTGAGTGTGGATCCTGCCACTTATGATCCTGCAAACGGAATAAAGTATTTCCCACACAGGATTTCCGTAACAGAATCCCCTGTTGGCGAAATGCTACCCCCACAAGCTACCCAACTTCAGGTTACCGATGCCGGCAGCGATCTTTTTGACCAACTGTCGTATTTATGGGGTACATTAAACTATAAAAACATGATGGATCCTGACAACAGCAGCCATCCTGCACACCTGGCTTACCATGCTGTATTTGATGGCAATCCGTTTCCTGCATCCATGTCACAAACAGGTGTGCCCGGCCCATTCGATTTGATGATGGGAACCAGTAAAATCCTATTCATGAACCTGATGGCTATGCACTTTGACATAACAACCGGAACTTTTGTAAATACCTCTGGCTTAACGGGTGGAATACCACAACCCGGAAATGAAATTAATACGGTGAATGCAGGATACATCACTATGGTGTTGACCAAAATGGTGCAAGAATTTGCCGGCACTCCGCTGGAGCCAATGGCTCTGGAGGCGGTCAACTCACAGGCTGCATTTATAATCGGTTCACTCAAAGATCCTTCAGGGGGATATTACAATGGGTACACCCTCAATCAGGGTGCAGACAATTTGGTAAAGACGGCTGTATCGCAAGCTGCCGCTGCACGTGGATTATATGCAGCTTATTCGCTCACCGGAAATGCTGACTACCTGGATGCTGCCGATGACGCCTATCATTATTTGATTGCCAATTATTATGTTGAAGCTTTAATGGCCTTTAAAACTGAGTTTGGAAATGAGTTAGCAACCTACACACCTTTCAACTTTGCTGTAATTGCCGGTGGACTTCGCGAAGCTGCATTGGTGGGCGGACACACAGAAGCAGCAGCCATTTACACCCGCTTTTTCAAAAAAGTGGCTAACTCCATGCAACTGGCCGAGTTCGATGCCTCTGGTGAAACAGGAAATGATTCAGATAAAGATGGCATTCCTTACCTGACCGAGCAGCCCGATCAACTGGCACCGGTTTTTGCTGCCGAAGCCAAGCTAAATCTGGTAATATCAGGGGTTGAGGATGTTGTAACAAATAATGAGCATGAAATTACAATCTATCCCAATCCCGTTAATGAAGGTGCATTTATCGCCATTCAGGTTAAAAGCGCCTCTGATGTCTTCATCGAAACCCTTGATATCACCGGAAAAAGAGTACAAACCATCATCAACCAGCCCATGACTGAGGGAACTCATCAAATTTCATGGAAAAGGAATGGATTGCCCGGCGGTATATACTTTGTTCGCGTAAAGACCGGAAATTCAACTGTGACCAGGAAAGTAATTGTTTTATAAAAAACGACTTCTTTGAATCGTTTGGTAACTCAAGCCATAAAAAATAAGTGATTTAAAGTAACTCTTAGGTTTTTTGCCTGAGAGTTACTTCTAATTTCAAAAGTGATGAAGCTGAAGAGTATTTTTAAGTATGGATTATTTTATCTGGCCATAATCATCTCGTACTCCGGATTGTCGCAAGGTTGCAGCGATGCAGGTTTTTGTACGGTGGGAACCATTAAACCAGACGTAAAAGCGACAGAAACTCAAAATGTTAAACATCAGGTAAAAACGGGAGTTAGTTTCGGAGTGGCACAATACGGAGTATCTGTTTTAACACCTTATCTGGAGTATAGTCGCCGTTTTGGAGACAAAACACAGGCTTCGGTTAAACTGCTTGCAGGATTGCATTCAGGGGAACTGGCCACTACTGTTGGAATGTCAGATGTCCTTTTCCAGGTGAACCATAGAATTTGGAATCAAATCACCGCACTCGTGGGCGTAAAAATTCCTTTTAATTATTCCACTCTGACTGAAAAAGGAAAAGATTTACCCATGGCCTACCAAACCAGTCTTGGTACTTATGACATCATCTTTGGAGCGAATTTTAAGGTGAAAGCTTTTGGCTTTTCGGTTGGGTATCAGCAGCCACTCATCCAAAATAAAAATGAGTTTGTGGCCGAAGACTATTCACCGGACAGGCCTGAATCGAAATACCTATCCACCAATGGATATGAACGAAAGGGTGATGCGCTGCTTCGCTTTTCTTATAGCATACCCATAAAAAATAACAAGTTCACCCTCATTACAAGTGCTCTACCCATCTATCACCTGGGTAACGATCGGTTTTTAAATAAAACCGGTGAATTAACAGACAGGTTGGGTTCAGCAGGATTGACGCTCAATTTGAATGCTTTCCTGATGTATCGGATGGCTGAAAATCAATTGGTGGAATTAACCGTTGGAGCTCCTGTTGTTTCCAGAAAAGTGAGGCCGGACGGATTAAGTCAGTTCGCTGTTGGAATTGAGTATGGTATCAGCTTCTAACTCCAGATATTATATAACAAATCATAGAATAGAAACTTTAATTTTTAGCTATCCCTTAAATCCGCAAGCAAAATATTTTTGCTCAAAAATAGGCCAAATTTTAGCAGGGATTTAAATTTTTCAGCCTTTTGACCAAATTTATTCAATCTTATTGGCTATAGCTGATGTAATTGACCATTTTTTATCCATCGTTTTTCGTTCTGTTTTCCTAATGCACTTTATAGCACACATTAATTTTTCTCTTCGAATGCTTATTTTTAGTTAATACGCAA
>PCUL01000032.1:14147-19946 GCA_002771745.1 Bacteroidetes bacterium CG18_big_fil_WC_8_21_14_2_50_41_14 | reverse complement strand
AGGTAATAGAACGATTTCAGCCACTTTTACCCCTCCCTGCCTACCGGCAGGCAGGAATCCCCTAAAGGGGAAGTGGCTGAAAATCAGAACTCACTTTAGTCCCGATGTCAATATCGGGAGTGGTTCATTCTGATTTTCAATTATTTTCATGATTCACCTTTTTAGACCGGACTCATGGATCAATACAAATTACTTTAAATGGGGTATCCGATCATCTCCCGTAAATAATAATTAACTTTGTTGGAAGAAATATACAACAATTACCTGGAAATTAAGGAATAAATCTGATCGACTTGCAGTCGGATAAATCCGGCTGCAATGGATGTCCAATAAACACATTCATTGTAGATGAATAAACCACAATAAATTCCATTCCTTGCAGCCTGGCTTTAGCCGGCTGTAATAAAAACCCCCTTATGTTTAAGCAACTGTTATATTGTAAAATCTGAAAATATCATCAAAAATCAGCACGAGAGATGATCGGATACCCTATTTTTCTTTGTATCAAGTTAGAAAAGAGTTCTACAGAATAAGTTCTAATCCATCATAGGCCAACCGGATTTCAGGAGGCAATTCTTTTTCTACTTCATCATGAAAACCCATGAGATGGCTCAGATGGGTGATGTAGCCTATTTCAGGATTGATAAATTTTAGCACGTTTACAGCCTGTTCCAGGTTATAATGTGAAACATGTGGCTCCTTTCTGATCGCGCTGACCACCATGTATTTTACCCCGTCCAATTGTGCCAGTGTCGATCCGGGAATATAATTGGTGTCGGTAATATATGCGAAATCGCCGATTCTAAATCCATACACCTCCATGCTTCGGTGAAGTACCCTCAATGGTGTGATGGTTGTTCCGTTGATGTTAAATGGTTCATCAGTAATTGTATGCAGGTTGTATTTCGGAAGTCCGGGATAATCGACCTCACCAAAGGCATACGAAAACTCAAGCCTGATTTCACTTTGATCTTTTTCCGAAACATAAATATCCATCGGTTTCCGATAGATAAAATTAAATGACCTCACATCATCTAATCCTGCAATGTGATCCCGGTGCGCATGAGTGATCAAAATGGCATCCAGTCTGGAAGCTCCACTTCTGAGCATTTGATACCTGAAATCGGGGCCTGCATCAATGAGCAAAACCTGGCCGTTGGTTTCGATGAGTACCGATGATCGCAATCGGTTATCCTTTATATTTGTCGACTGGCATACCGGACAAGAACATGCAACAACCGGAACTCCTTGTGAAGTTCCTGATCCTAAGAAAGTTACTTTTATCAAATTATTTAACATTAGATATGGTAAAGGTACAATGATTGTTCTCCCGGCAGTTAAATTCTTGTTATTTTTACACCGTAATAAGAGAAAGCTATTTTGGTTATAATAAATCTGTTAAAAAAACCCCTGCAAGACCTGTTGATGAAATTCGATAGTGGTGATGCCGGTATTCTGCATCATGCCCCTACGTCTCTGGAAGAATGCACGGTAGTTTTATTGATCTGCATCAGGCAATCAACCGACTTGAACGCCATTGAGAAATTGCTGCCTCAGGCAAAGTTGCATTTTAAGAAAGCTGTCGTGCTTGCATTGTACACGGGGATTGCAAAACCCCCTTTGTCGTCTGATCAGGTTCCCGTTTTTTCATTAAACGATTTTACTTTTCTGGGGCATCCAAATAAACGGCTGACGGAATTGTTTTCAAATCTAAATGCCGATATCCTGATCAGTTTGAACAGGTGTGATTCCGGGATGCATAAACAATTTGTGCGCCAGATGCCCGCATCCTTAAAAGCAGGTATTTATCACCCCGTTTTTTCAAACCTGTTTCATTTTATGCTTGAATTGGATGACCTGAAATATTCCTCGCCAGTTATATTAGATCATTTTGTACATTATTTAAAAAATATTAAACTGAATGTCCATGAATAAAAAACTAAAAGGAACCGGTGTTGCCATCGTCACACCGTTTTTCCTTGACGGAAGTATAGATTATGATTCACTTGACAGCCTGCTCGGACACCTGTTAAAAGGAAAAGTTGATTTTATTGTCGCTTTGGGTACTACCAGCGAAGCTGTTACGCTGACACCGGAGGAAAAATCGGCGGTAATGGCTTTTGTTAAATCCCGGATCGTTGGAAAAATTCCTTTGGTGATGGGCATGGGTGGAAACAATACACAGGCTATCCTGGATCAGATCAGGGATACTGATTTTAGTGGGATCGATGCCATTTTATCGGTAGCGCCTTACTACAACAAGCCAAACCAACGTGGATTATATGCTCATTTTGCTGCCATTGCGAAAGCTTCGCCCTTACCAGTAATTTTGTACAACGTTCCCGGACGCACCAGTTCTAATATTTCAGCTGATACCACCATTAGGTTGGCCAACGATTTTAAAAATATCATCGCAGTAAAAGAAGCCTCAGGCGATTTGGGACAAATAATGCAAATCATACGCCAAAAACCTGACGGATTTTCAGTATTGTCGGGTGATGATGCATTCACCTATTCCATGATGGCATTGGGTGCCGAAGGGGTTATTTCGGTGGTTGCCAACGCTTTGCCGCGTGAATTCAGTCAAATGGTAACCGCTTGCTTAAAAGGTGACTTTAAGCAGGCCAGAACAATCCATTATGAGCTGTTACCGGTGATTGATTTGCTTTTTGCCGATGGAAACCCGGCTGGTATAAAAGCGGCTTTGAATAGTTTGGGTATTTGTAAAAATTACCTGAGGCTGCCGTTGGTGCCGGTAAAAGAAGAAATTCAACAAGCGTTGGATGAAATATTGGTGGTCTGATTTGTTATCAGGTATGCAACGAATCCAGGATCATACGTGTCAATTGCACATTTGGTGGTTTGTTAAAAAGTAACTATGAAAAAGATATTCCTTTTAGTATTGTTAACCCAATTTTTTCTTGGTGAGTTAATGGCTCAGTCTGATTTTAAAACGCTCTCCGGAAACAGAAAAGAACTCGTGTTTACTTTTTCAATTGATAAACAGGATGAGAAAGTCATCAACGAACTTTCACAGATCATCTCAATTGATCAGGTATCGGGAGAGCAAGTAGTGGCTTATGCCAACGAAAGTGAGTTCGAAAAATTTCGTCGGCTGAACATCGATTTCCGGGTAGTTACACCACCTTCCATGCTGCACCAGCCCAAAATGTTGACCAAAGTTCCTGATCGTGATCTGAATGATTGGGACGCCTATCCCACCTGGGATGTTTACGTGAGCATGATGCAGCAGTTTGCGACCGATTTCCCCAATTTGTGTGAATTGGTTTCCATTGGTAATTCTACCGAAGGTAAGGCTTTGTATTTCATCCACATCAACAATCAATTGGGAGTTGACCAAAATGAGCCTCAGTTTATGTATACTTCCAGCATTCATGGCGATGAACTCACCGGATACGTGTTAATGCTAAGGTATATCGACTACCTGTTAAATAACTATGGCGTTGATCAGAGGATTACCAACCTGGTCGACAATACCGACATCTGGATCAATCCGCTGGCCAATCCGGATGGTACTTTTGCAGGAGGAAACAATACCGTTTTTGGTGCAACCCGATACAATGCCAACGGTGTCGACTTAAACCGCAATTATGCCGACCCCGACGATGGCCCTCACCCGGATGGGAATGCGTATCAGGTTGAAACCATAGCCTTTATGGATTTTGCTGAAAACCAGCATTTTGTTATGTCAAGCAATTTTCATGGAGGGGCCGAAGTCTGCAATTATCCATGGGATACCTGGTCGCAGCTTTCGGCCGATAATGATTGGTGGGTGTTCGTTAGCCGCGAATATGTCGACACGGTCCACGCCTTCAGCAATTCAGGGTATTTCACCGATTTAAACAATGGTATCACCAATGGTTATGCCTGGTACACCATCACAGGTGGCCGCCAGGATTATATGAATTATTTTCATTATTGTCGTGAGTTGACAATAGAGATTTCATCACAAAAAACACCACCGGCCAACCAGTTACCCTCTTTCTGGGAATATAATTACCGGTCTCTGATCAATTACATGGAACAATGCCAGTTTGGATTGACGGGTGTGATTACCGACAAATTAACCGGTAACCCCATCGAGGCAAAAGTAACCATGGATGGTCATGATAACAATAACTCATGGGTATACAGTGGATTGCCTGTCGGCGATTACCACCGGCCTATAAAAGAAGGAAGTTACAATGTCACTTATTCCGCTGTTGGGTATTTCCCCAAAAGCTATAACTCCATCAGTTTACACGACAGGCAAACAACCGCTTTGGATGTTCAGTTAGAGCCTATTACCACACTTACCGCCGACTTTGCTGCAACCAGAACCACCATTGGAACCAATTCACCTGTCAGTTTTAGTAATGAAAGTTTTGGCGGGGATATCGTTTCCTGGAATTGGACTTTTGAAGGTGGGACACCCGCATCCTCCGTTTCGGAAAACCCCATTGGCATCAAATACAACACACCCGGCATTTATAATGTGAAGTTGGCAGTTACCGACCTGAGTGGTGATTCGGATACGGAACTAAAAGAAGGATATATTCATGTTTATGACGCTTATAATATGGGGACAGGCCAGGCAACAACCTGTAGCGCTTTGTTTTATGACAGTGGTGGTCCATTTGAAAGCTATTCAAATAATCAGGACCATACCTTTACCTTTTATCCTGCTGACACAGAAAAAGTAGTTAAGTTGGAGTTTCTTGAGTTTAATATAGAGTTTGAACCCAATTGTAATTATGATTACCTCGAAATTTTCGATGGCCCGGATATGAATTCACCTCTTTTGGGAACCTGGTGCGGAACCGAATCTCCCGGAACAGTAATCGCATCTGGCACTTTGGGGGCGTTAACCATCCACTTTTACTCTGATGCTGCCGGGTCTGAGCCAGGCTGGACCGCTCTGGTTTCCTGTGATACAGGCGTTGGTATCACCACCTACACGGAAAAACCAGTGAGGTTATTTCCTAACCCGGCCCACCAGATGCTGCATGTTGAATTCCTCTCAAAAGGGCCAAACCGGGTGATTTTGAGCGATCTTGCCGGACACAGGTTTTTTAATCAATCCACTGAGGCGAATTCGATTGGTATACCGGTTGGAAACCTTAGCCGGGGTATGTATTTGATCACGGTAGAGTCTTCCGGCCAAAAATGGACGAGTAAAGTATTGGTTGAATAGGTTATTGATTGTCAACGAATCCTCACTTATGGGTAGTTGGGAAATGTGTTAAAAATTAATAATCATATACTTCTAACCCGACGGAGCGTTAAACAAAATGTAATTCAATGAATTGGCGTTTTTCGGGTTCAGATGACCTATAAAAGATCCAGCCTTCAAAGCATTTTTGCCTTACAAGACCGGATTGAATATTGCTCTGTTAAAGGATTTTTATTTCTTTTCTGCCCGTTTGGCGGCTTTCGCGGCTCTTTTTTCCTTTAAGCTTTTTTGGGGTTCTTTTTTCGTGTTCTTTTCTTTGGTTTCTTTTTCTTTTACCATTGTTGTATCATTTAAGGTGTGATTACCGGCTTTAATTATAGCGGTAAAGTTACTTTAAATTATTTGCTTATCAGATGCAAGACGCTCAATTTTTTTTTGATCAAAACCAGCGCCTCAGATCCGGGCAAGCAAGAGGGGTTGGTCGGGGGAATACGGCAAAAGTTCCTTAATGGACATTTTTCAACTTTTTAGGTAAGTTCACTTACACGGTAAACACAAAGGGAATATAGCTACAAATCCTTAAAAATGCGCTAAAAAGTTTGTCGTGAGAGGTTTCAAGAAAATAT
>PCUL01000032.1:0-14107 GCA_002771745.1 Bacteroidetes bacterium CG18_big_fil_WC_8_21_14_2_50_41_14 | reverse complement strand
AAAACGAACAGAAATTAAGAGCACAAGGTGCGACACCTTTCGCTCAAACTTATTTTCATGGGACAAGGGCTGACTTAAGAGTTGGTGATATGATTGAAGTAGGATTCAATCTTATGATGATCTAATAGTGCGCCAACAGCATAAAACAAGCGTAATACATGAAAGATCAAAATTATCAGGGCGGATTATTTATCTTTGTCTACCAATTCTTGTAAAGACACCATTTTAGGGTATGGAGTGGTATTTATGGTCACGCGTTACGCTTTCGCTAAACACGCGCCAGTGATGGGGATTTGAGCTACCAGAAATAAAATATTTATTTCTATCGTCCTTTTTTTCGGGATTGAACAAATAACTTTTAGCGTGGCAAAAATTGGGTTCTAATGTCTTTGCTACTACTTTGTCTTGTTTTAGAAACTTAACGGCTTCCTTTGAGAGTCTGCTTAATTTCAGGGAAGCTTCTATGCTTATGTTTTCATTTAAGAGGTCAAGCGGTCTATTGTCTATTGAGTCAACATTTACAATATCACCTAAAACAAGTCTAAAATCCGAAATTTTATCATTTACTGTTTTTGAAAGCCAAGCTAGTGCACCAATAGTAAAGTAACCAGTAACAATATCTAATTTCCACTGTTCAGTGTAGGTTGAAATCCATTCGTGGACTTTTAAATTTTCGTTTTCGTTATCTAATATCATTATGCAGGCTTATCAGTTTTTATTAATTCCTTTGGGTCGACTTCCAAAATCTTGGCAATTTCAAAAAGCACTTCAAGTCTTGGTTGTTGTCTGTTTTGCACGTAGCCATTGACCATGTTGTAACTCTTGCCAAGTCTTTCAGCTAACCAAATCTGCTTGATTCCCTTTTCTTCCAATACTTCTTTTATTCTGTTCATTTCGACAAAAAGTCAGGTTGCTAAAATAGCTTTTATATTTTGATTATATCGTTTTTCAAGATAAAAAGTGCTTGAATTATTATTGTTCTATCCGTACGTGCGATGATAAAAACAGGCTTTTTTGGTTTTTTTGGCGTTGGCTTGTGTGTTGGAAAAACCGAATGTGCCATTTGTGCGGTTGGCTTTTTAGCATGTGCCCTAACGAATGTATATCCTCCATATAGCGGTTATTTCGTACTTAGTTTGAGGTTTGTAAATTTATTTAATTCTCTGTAATTTAACACTATATCCGTTTCTAAACGTTCTCTTCGGCGGTGCTCAGGGTAGATGCTGTCGGTTATATTCATGTTTTCAGTTTTAAGTGAATGATGTGATGGTTTTCGAGGCAAATATTATATCTTACTTAAAGCACAAACTAAATATCCAAATTATCTAATGGACTTTTTATCTGATCAAAACCTTTGGTTGTAATATGGGTGTAAATCTCTGTGGTTTTGCTGTTGGTATGGTTACAACAATCAGTTACTTAACAAATTATAATCTTATTAACTTATTAACAATCAGATGATTGGTTATTAACATAAAAAGGAGGTTTTTAGACAAATTGACGGTTTGTGTATGAAGCGTTTGGCATTTCGAAGCACTTAACTGTCAAGTTACACGAAGGTTTATTAGTTGCAGAAACGCTGAAATACGCACTCTCTCGGCAATTTTTTATACCGCCTGTTACCGCCTGGTGTTCTTTCTTCCAGTCTTGTAAACTATTGCCTTTATTCAGTTTCCGTGACATTGTCATTTTACTTTTTCTTTTCTGGCGGCTTGTGTGTCAGCGGTTTTTATTTTTTAAGTGTCGGCAAATTTTTTAAAACAATTTTTCTCTGTGAGTTGGCTTTGCAAGCTCTTTGACAAAGCTTTGGTTGCAGTGTAGGTTTGTGGGGCTTTGGTCCGGATATTTCATCGGGATGCTTGCAAATAGGGCTGGCTTAACAGCATTTATTGATTTCTCGTATTGATGGACATTTTTCAGAACCATAACTGCAATATACACAGCAATCGCCTTGTTGCGGTTTTAATACAGTCTTGCAATTTTCACATTCGTAAAAATACTGGCAAGCATCTGTAGGCATTTCTTCTTCTTTACTATGTCCTCAGACAGGGCAAGTGATTGTTGAAATTAATTGAATGTCAGCTTTCATGGACAAATCTTTTAAAAATTATTATTTTTTCGGATTGATTAACTACTACATTTTGGCAGTGGCTTAAATGGTTAATTTGAAATGGCAAATTTATATTAAAGGAATTGGAATTTGAAACTTGAAAAACTCCGATACATTCCAACATGCCATTAGAACTAAATCTCGAAATGCGAAAATTTTCTAACTCTTGTTTTATTGAAAACCATGAGCCAGAGCCTTCTCCACTCAACCACTGTGCATTTTCAGGGATTTTATCGTTTTTAGGAGGTTGTTCCAATGTAAGTTTAAGTTTTTGTTTATCTGCAACTGGAACAGGACAAAAAGCTTTTGTCTTTAAAAGTTTCGGAATTACAACCTTGTTTTGTAATGAATTTACATTGTTGAGTGGTGTAGGCGTGAGTACAACAAAATATTTAAGTTTGACACGATACTTCCAATCTGGCTTACCTGCTGCTAGGGAATTATTTACAAATCTGGAACAGTTGCTTCCATTGTATTTGAAGGGTCCATAAGCAATAGGGCTTTTTCCCTGCAATTGCATTGCTTTTTGATATGATTTATTAAAATCTATTTTACAATAGGAAGCGTGTAAAGCTCCTTCTCCATGACATTCATGGTTTAATTGTAATTCTGTTAATATTTGATTGAAATTTTCAAGTTGTTGTCCGTCATCCGAAATTTGGGCTAAAGTATTGATATTTAGACCATGGTCTGTAATTTCGCTTCGCACTCTTCCATGCTGAAATGGTGTATGATACCTGCCAAAATCAAAATAATGACATTTTTTAGTTTCTGGATCTACAAGCACCAAAGCTGCATGACCTACTTTGTAATAATGGTTATTACTAAATCCCAATAAATTGGTTATGCCATCGTACCAGTAACCGGGCTGTTTACAGTATGTTTCAGGCCAGGCGATTGCTATGGCAAAACCTGTATGTCTTTTATCCTTTGACATTAGTTGTCAAGTTTTTTGGCTTCAGAAAGCACATTGGAAAAGAACAAATCTATATCTGATTTTTGCAATTCTCCATTTGCTGTAATTAAACGGATAGCTAAAGTTTTACCAATGTAACCATAATTGACGATTGATTTCCCCGATTTTCTTAAAGATTCTCTTAATTCGAGATTGAATTTATTCAAATCGCTTTCTTTATCAGGGACATAACGAAAACAAACGGCAAAAGATTGACGTTCAGATAGAAGTTCGAGTTTGCTTTGTTCATTAATAATTTTTTCAGCATAAGTAGCCATATCTATTAAATTATCAATACGCTTTTGATAGCCTTCCAAACCAAAGTATTTCCATGCAAACCACAGTTTTACCGCATCTACTTTTCGGCCACATTGAATTGATTTTTTTCCCAAATCTTCGATGGTATCAATATCATGGAAAATATAGTCGGTGTTAATATCGGTGATATTGTGTTGAAGCGTACCCCGTTTTTTTACAAGCAGTGCAGAGCAAATCAAAGGTATATTCATGAGTTTATGGGGATTCCATGCAAAAGAATCGGTTTGTTCAATTCCTTTCATTAAGTGACGGTGCTTTTCACTTAAAATGATTGAGCCGCCAAAAGAACCATCGGCATGAAGCCATATATTGTATTTCTTACAGATTTCGGCCATTTCGTCAATAGGGTCGTAAGCGCCTAACAATGTTGTGGCACAGGTTGCAGCAACAAAGAATGGTTTTTCACCACGTTTTATTGCGTTTGTAATTTCTAATTCTAATTCTGCAGGAATAAGTTTGCCTTTTTTGTCGGATTTTACTTTGATAACATTTTTAGCTCCAATACCTAAAACATTGGCAGCCGTTTCAAATGAGTAGTGTGCCTGTTCGTTTACAAATGCTACTAATTTTTGATTTCGGTCGTACCCTTCAAATCTGCTTTCGGGTAAAATCCGGTTTCTAGCCGAAAACATGGCTACTAAATTCGCATTACTTCCGCCACTTACAAAAATTCCATCGCCATCGCTATAACCAGCGTAACTGTTCATCAGCGAAATCATCTCTGTTTCGATGGTGGTTGCAACAGGAGCCACTTCGTAGGTGTACATAGATGTATTTGCCAATACAGTAAACACTTCGCCAATAAAAGCCGGAAAGTTAAATCCTGAATACAATTGATTTAAAAACTGTTTGTTACCTGTTTTTACTGAGTATTCAAGATATTTATCAAGTAATTCAAGAAATTCATTTTCAGAAACGCCTTTTTCTCCAACTGTAAAATTTATTACTTCTTTCAATTGTGCCGGACTTCTGAATTGGACAACTGGCTTTGAATTGTTTTGATTATCTGTGATGTAGGCTTTAATCTTTTCAAAAGCCCCTGATAAAATTTCAATCTCTTTCATTTCAATTTATTTCTTAATTAACACTTCTGCTATCCAATCCTTTTTCCATATTTTTCAAAATTGAAACCAGTCCATTTCTTTCGTAAAAAGGTTTTACCAATGAGAAATAGTCAGCAATAACATCATTGCCCGCTTTTATCATAGGTTTTTCGGAAAGTATGAGTTGCTTGTCCATATTCAAAAACGCTGAACCCATTGTAGTAACTTCCCTTTCTAATTCAGGAAGGTAAACAATGGCATCTTTTGAAACTTCACTTTTTCGGGTATTAGAACCATAAATATGAAGTGTAGTAAAGTTTTTAGAACTCGAATTACCCATAATATGCGTTAAATCTCCACAAACCGAGGCTACTTGCCCTTTTTGAAAATTTGCTTTTTGTAAAATCTTCAATTCATTATTTGATACGCTGTATAAACGATGTGTTGCATCACCAAAAAAGTAAACACATCCCCATTCTGTATAGCCATGATTGTGAATTGCTGTAAAATCACCCGATTTCCACGACATTAAAAGAATTTTAAAATTGCCATTGTCGTAAATCAATTGCCTTCCGTAACTTTCATTGGGCGAGTGATTGTAAGAAACGTAGTTTGCAACATCATTTTCTGAAATCCGATTGCTTTCCACGATCTCCGAAACCAACGGATTGGTTAAAAATTCCTGATGTTTGATGTCTTTTATAAGTCTTTCCAAATTCTTTGAAAAAATTGTTTCCATTGATGTAGAATTAAGGAATTATAGTCTCTTTCATTTTTTTATCTGTCTCAGAAATTGTTGCATAAAGTTCAACTTTGGGTATCTCAGGAATCCAGAATGTGCCACCAGTTATGTAAATATAAATTCGATTTACTTCAACTTCCTTGTTTTCTGAAATGGTGAATACCTTAAATTCATTGTGCTTGTTTTTCTTTAATTCAAAAACTCGTTTATCATAAGCAGCAAACCTAAATTTAGCATAGTTCTCCGATTTTGATAGGTAAACTATTCCATAAGCAAATTTATTTTGAATCCAGCTTAATGGCTCAACTTTGTTGTTTTCAGTTCTTTTAAGCCAATAAACATTAATGGGATTTTCTGTGTTTAGCTTGTTTGAATTATCAAGATTGATTGTATAAAAGATTTCATTTGCATCCTTGCTCCGTACTATGGAAAATAAGCTCGATGAAGATGTTGTCGAGCTAAAACCGACAACAAGCAATCCGAAGGTAAGCACAAGAACCGATTTCAAAATAAACTTTATCATACACTAATATTTATATCCTGTACCTAAATCTTTTTCCAGTTCAACGCCAAGGGCTAAAACTATTCTATTTACAAAATTAAAATAGGCTATTACCAAAGTGGCATCTAAAATAGCACTGTCGCTTAAACCTACGTTCTTTAAATCTTCTGTAATATCATTCTTTTCAGCACTTTCAGGATTCTTAGTTAATTGCTCTGCAAAGCGACAAAGTGTTAACTCTTTTTCATTTAGTTGGATATTGTGGTATGAGATTCTGAAATTTTCAGTTTTCCCTTCATCTTTCCAGTAATTATTCAATGCTTCGGTGTGATGTTTTTGGCAATACACGCAACCATTTGTTTTAGAAACAACTACCGCCATCATTTCCCGTTCGGATCTTGAAAGTTCAGATTTTGAAAACATGATTTCCAAATAAAGGTCTATATGTTTGACAATAGATTCTGGTCGCAAGCTTTGAATGGTATGTACTTCTGCAAGTTTTCCACGCTTTACGATCAGTTCATCGTAAATTTCTTTGAGTCTTCCTGTGGCTTCGCTCTTTTCAATTACTCTTATTCTTGGCATAGTTAAAATGTCATTAGTTTTTAGATTAGATTTACATCACACATTATCTCCAGCAAAGCAGTTCCGTCATATTCCAAAACTTCCTTCATTTTTACTTCCAGATCTTCCTTCCTTGTAACTTTTATGCCTAACGCCCCGCATCCGATTGCAAATTTAGCAAAATCAGGGTTATGCAAATCGGTTGCGAATTTTTCAAAACCACCTGAGCGTTGTTCTTTAGTTATTTTCCCAAGTTCGGCATTATTCAGCAAAATGAGCTTTATGTTCATACCATATTTTACAGATGTAACCAATTCTGCCATGTATTGTGCAAAACCGCCATCACCAGCAACAGCAACTATCTGCCTATTGCCCCTTGTGGCTGCCCATGCCCCCAATGCAGCGGGAAAGGCAAACCCGATAGAACCCAGGTAACCAGACATAAGAAAGCTTTGATTCCTGCTTTCAAAATATCTTCCGAGAGAATAAGCATTGTTGCCTACATCAACGCAAACTACAGCATCGCTGCTGATTAACTTTGATAAATTATCGAAAACTGCGATGGAACTAATTCCATTGCCATAATCCTCTAACAACCGCTTTTGTTTTTCGGTACGCCAAATTTTCCAACGCTGAGCCAATTCATGTGTTTGGTCTGTGGTAGCCATATTTTCAGATAATTTTTCCATAAAAATTTTTACTGTGGTAGACAATTCACCCCATACCGGCACATCAATCTTATGGAATTTGCTCAGGGCAAGCGGGTCAAAATCAACCTGAATAATTGGTTTCTTTGGGGTAATGCCAGTATGGTTGCTGAATGAAGCACCAAGTACAATGAGCAAATCGCTTTCGTTCATAAACCATGAAGCAACAGGGGTACCGCTTCTGCCCAGCACACCAGCCGCCAGTGGGTGATTGTCGGGAATTAATCCCTTTCCTTTAAAGGTGGATAACACCGGGGCATTTAGTTTTTTGGCAAAACGGATAATTTGTTTCATGTTAAATCTGGCGCCATGCCCAACCACAATTACCGGACGTTTTGATTTCTCAATCAGTTTTATGGCATTTTCAATGCTCTTCTCCGAAGGTGTTATTTGCAGGTCGCCCATTCGGCCTTCGGGAGTTTGAGGTTCGGAATCTCCAGCCGGAATCTCTTGAATTTCATCGGGAAAGGTAAGGTGCGACACATCTCTTTTTAAGATAGCATGTTTAATGGCAAGGCTCATTAGGTCAGAATGTTTACTGTCTTTTTGAACCCTGTGGTTAAATTCCGCCACGGTCTGGAATGCCCTCACCAGGTCAACTTCCTGGAAATTGCCTGTACCTATCACTTGTGTTGCCACCTGTCCTGTTAGTGCAAGAATAGGTGCACGGTCAACTTTTGCATCCCACAAACCTGTGAACATATTAGTAGCTCCCGGCCCGGCAATGGAAAAGCAAACTGCCGGTTTTCCTGTGAGTTTGCCATAAGCGCTGGCAGCAAATGCACCGGCCCCTTCGTGCCGGATGGCTATAAATTTTAGTTTACCTTTTTCTTCTTGTCGCTTTAAAGCATCGGCCAATCCAAGGTTGGAATGCCCTACCATGCCAAATACGGTATCAATCCCCCAGTTGACCATCGTTTCTGCCATGATATCGGATAATGTTGGTTCATGCGGTTTTTCTTCCTCAATACCAACATATATACCGTCTTCCCGCTCTTCCACGGGATAGGGGTCAACACCATCGTCAAAACCCGGGGCTTTCCCTGTACAGGGATGGTAATCCCATCCATGCCAGGGACACCGTAAAATGCCGTTTTCAATACTTCCTTCACCCAAAGGCCCACCCTGATGGGGACAATGATTGTCGAGTGCACAAATTTTGTCCTCAAAATGCGATAAAGCAATTTGTGTTTTGCCTGCTGTAACAGTAATAACCCTGTTCTCCGCAAGGTCTTCTTTTTTGTTGAGGACTTTATACCAGGTTAATTTTTTCATTAATCCATTTTTTAACTCTCGCAAAGGCACTAAGACGCAAAGGTTTATTGTTTTAAAAACCAGTCAGCAGACTGTTTTATATAGTTTTTGATTTTTTCAAGGGTAAGGTCTGTCGATAAATCATAGAATTCACCAAGTGGAAGTACAGCTCCTTTCCAATGTTCGCCTGTTAACCATTTGCCGGCACTCAAATGTGGAAGGTCGTCATATTTTATTGTAGACCCTAAACGATATCCGGCAAGGTAAAAATAGGGCTCGCCCACCATAGAATCTTCAATAGCAAGCCCAAAGCCTATTCCAAGTGATTTGTTGACCTGACAATAAATGCCCGTGTCAAAGTGATGCGGCCAGATACGTATTTCGCTTTCAGCCTGTAAATAACCGGTTGCTGCAAAACAAGCAACATTTGCCAATTCCCTGATTTTGCACCAATGGTCTAATCCTTCTTGTGTTAATTCCCCATCCTGAATGGTTTGAATTTGATAATCGGGTATTTCAAAGTGCAATGGCTTTGATATATTTTCAACATTGAGCCCCAAGCCTGAAGGGTACTCACTCACTTGCTGTTCAAGCAAATTAAGCTCTTTATTCACAACACTTATAGCTGCCAGATTTTGAAGACGGCTATCAAGCCATTCAAAATCATTATTGAAAATGTTGAAGGTTAATATTATTTTACCTTTTGATGTGTCTATCCATCTACCAATAAGCCTTTTGCCTATAGCATCGAAATAGAGATTGGTATGGCTGTCATCCTCTTTTTCTGGTACAAGTGCTTTGTTTACTTTGGTTATCACCTGGCTCAGCCAGTGAATTTGTTTATCAGTATTATTGTATTCCTGCATAATTTATTCCTGTTAATTGATGAATTTGATAATTTATTGTAGATAAGTCATCCTGATTGAATTTACTGATGTCATCGTAACCACAGGCTCTGGCGATTACTTTGATAAGCTCATTGGTAGCTGAGAAAAAATTAAAAAGTTGTTTAGCTGATAATTCAACCTGAATTCTGTTTCTAAGCGATTCCTTCTGTGTGGCAACACCAACCGGACAGTTATTTGTTTGGCAAGCTCTCATGCCAATGCAGCCGATCGCCTGCAAGGCCGAATTTGATACAGCTATTGCATCAGCACCGAGCATTAAGGCTTTTGCAAAATCATCAGCAATACGCAATCCGCCTGTAATAATAAGCGTAACGTCATTTGCCCCGACATTATCAAGGTGTTTACGTGCACGAGCAAGAGCAGGAATAGTTGGGACATTAATATTGTCACGCAATATGGTAGGCGCTGCCCCAGTTCCACCACCACGACCATCGAGAATGATGTAGTCGGCACCTGCCTCCAGCGCGAAATCAATATCAGCTTCGATATGGCTGGCTCCTATTTTAAAGCCAATGGGAATACCACCAGTTGCGGCTCTGACTTCATCGGCCACTTTGCGAAAGTCGGCTGGTGAACGTAAATCAGTAAATGTTGCAGGAGAAATAGCAGGCTTACCTTCTTGCAATCCACGTACTTTTGCAATTTCGCTTGTAACTTTGTGACCTGGTAAATGTCCGCCTGTTCCGGTTTTCGCACCCTGTCCGCCTTTAAAATGAAAAGCCTGAGCTTTCATTACTTTATCCATGGAAAAGCCAAATTTGCCGGAAGCCAATTCATAAAAATACCTTGAATTGTTTTGCTGTTCTTCGGGTAACATTCCTCCTTCGCCGCTACAAATGCCAGTATTTGCCATTTCCGCACCTTTTGCCAGTGCAATCTTTGCTTCGCGTGAAATAGCTCCAAAACTCATATCGGATACAAAAACAGGAATATCCAAAACTAGCGGTTTTTTAGCTCTTGGCCCGATAACTATGGATGTATTAACAGGTTCGTCATCGAATAAAGGTTTATTGGCTAATTGTGCTGGTAAAAACTGAATATCCTCCCATTTGGGTAACTTGTTTCTGTCAACTCCCATTGCAGCAGTAGGTCCATGATGTCCGAAGTTTTTTAAACCGTTGCGCGATAGCTCTTGAATATAGGCTGTATAAGGCTCTGTATCTTCGGGGTGGGTATCTGAATATTTGCCCAGATATTGTTTAGGGTTAAAGGCTTGCGGATGTTTTTGGGCAAAGGCTTTAACCTCGTTCGCATCTATCAGCACCTGATCGTCTTCAATTTTCGCTGTAAATTTTTGCAGGGCTTCTTCATTATTGTATTCTGAAACTCCCGTATCGAAGCGATAATCCCAATTATGCAAACCGCAAATTAAATTATTTCCTTCGATATGGCCATCACTTAATAAAGCTCCACGGTGAAGGCATCGGCCATAAAAGACAGAAACAGTATTGTTGTCACGAATGACGACAAGGTCTATATTTTCGCATATTGCATGAGCAGGAACACGGTCTTTAAGTTCAGAAAATCGGATAATAGGTTTAAAATTCATAGGTTTGATTTTTTATGGTTTCAAGTTTTTATTTATTCAACTTTCCAAAGCGAATCGATAAACCATGAACGACTGTCGATGAAATTGCGTTCAACTGTAAATCTTGAATTTTTTGCAAAATTATTAATCATGGTTTCATCATATTTTTGTGAAATTTCCATCAAAATTTTTTCATTGGCAGTAAACCTGAATATATTGTTGGTTTTACCAAAACGTACTGATTGATCTTTTTTGCTTATCAGAAAACTTTTTGCTGTGCCGGTTTGATGGTCATAGGTTTCCTCGTGATAAAAGTAATCTGTATTGAAGTTCGCTCCAAGTTCAGCATTGATTCGGTGAAGTAGGTTTAGGTTGAAAGCTGTGGTATGGCCATGAGGATCGTTGTAGGCCTTAAGGATGATTTCCGGATCTTTTTTCAGGTCAAAACCAATAAGTAATTTATCTCCCTTATTTAAGACATTACGTAATTGTTTTAAGAATGATAAAGATTCGTTTTCGGTCAAATTCCCGATGTTGGACCCTAGAAATAAAATGATTTTTGGTGAAGCTCCAGTTAAGCCTGAAATCAATTTCAAATAATCTCCTGTTTTACAATCTAATGCAAGGTTAGGAAGACTCAGCTGCAGTGCATATTGTAAGTTTTCGTTGGCCTTAGCTGAAATATCAATGGGAATATATTGAAAGTTAATTTTTTGTTGCACCAAATAATTGAGCAGCACAATCGTTTTAAAACCATCGCCAGCACCCAGTTCAATCAACTCAAAAAAGATACCATTAGGATTTATTTCGTCAGCGATATCAGCTTTTTGGTTTTTAAAAATTTCAAGTTCGCAATCGGTAAGATAATATTCAGGCATTTGCATGATGTCTTTAAATATCATACTCCCGCGATCATCGTAAAAGTATTTTGACGACAATTGTTTAGGATGCGAACTAAGGCCTGCGATAACATCGCTTGCAAATTCAGTTGTTTCGGTTAGATTCATCAGTTGGGCTATCGGTTGTTTGTTGTTAAAGGAACGCCTGTTTCAAATGGATTTTTAGGGTCGTTACTCCATTCAAACCAGCCGCCATCGTAAACCGATACATTTGGCCAACCCATCAACCAGGAGTTAAACCAGGCTTCGCTGCCACGCCAGCCTGTTCCACAATAAAACGCCAAATGTTTATCGGGTGTTATCCCATTGTTATCCCATATTTCAGCAATTTCATGAAATTCACGGGTTGTATGATCGAAGTTTCTGTAATTTTCCATATGATAGGCGTCTGAACCACAATCGGCGAAAACAGCTCCGGGAATTCGTCCCTTTGCTTCAATGTAATTGTATCCGCTTACTTCGCCAATAAATTCGGGCCAGCTTCGAACACAAACCAATTCCGCATTTTTTGAAGCAATCATTTCTTTTGCTTCGGGAGTATCGACAGCTAATTCAGGATTGGCAGGGATTTTCAAACCAAAATCATGAACCGGTATTTTTTGCTCATCGGTGTATGAAATTTCGAATCCGGCATCTTCCCAGGATTGGAAACCTCCATTCAAAATACGAACGTCTTTTACACCTGCATACATCATAATAAAGGCGTTTCGAATTGCTCCGATATCACCTGCTGCACTGCCTGGGAATTCATCTGCATTATCAGGAAACATAAATTTCCCGTAAAGTATTACCGTTGTATCAGCAGTTATTCCGTGATTTTCCAATGCTGATTTCAATTCTTCAGGAGATCGCCTGTTCCATGTTTGGGGAGCTTCCAGAGCAAGCGTATCCATGTCAATAGCTCCGTGAATGTGTCCGCTTAAATAAGCATCTCTATTGCGGTAGTGAGAATGCACGATTACAAATTTACTGTTATGATAATGTTGAGGTTTTCCACCAGATATCAGCGCGTTTACCCATTCAGCAGAAACCAGATGTTTAAAACGTTGGAGTTGTTGCATAGGGAGTTTTTCATTGGTAGACCATTCATTGATAAAGTCATAATAAACATATACTTTTTTGTATCCGGATTTTAAGAACCTTTGCGCTATTTGGTCAATTTCATCATTATCGTATCCATAAACAATGATATAATGCTGGGGTGAAATTTGCTTTTTATGCACCATTTCAATCCAATCCATGTAATTGCTCCATTTGTAAGGCAAACTTTTGGCGTTTTTAATGTGACCTCCACGGATTTCGTTTTTTAATTGCCAACCATTATAAGCATCAACCGGGCGAATATCTATAATTTTGCATGACAAATCATCTGTTTTCTTAAATAATTCATCAGTTGTGATTTTTAAATGTTTTATATTCATAGATTTACATTTTGAAACTAATATTCAGTTATTTCAACGCCTTTCCAAAATGCAACCCTGTTTTTAATTTGTTGAGCAGCTTCCTTAGGATTAGGATAGTACCATGCGGCATCTTTATTTAATTCACCATCTATATCCAGACTGTAATAGGAGGCTTTTCCTTTCCAGGGACAAACCGAGCTTGTTTCGCTACTTTTTAGAAAAGCCTGATTTATTGATTCTAATGGGAAATAGGCGTATCCTTCAACTTTAACAATATCATCACTTTCTGCAATAATTTTGTTGTTCCATTTTGCTTTCATAGACTAAGTTTTTTTTTCTAAAATTAATAATTTATTTGCTCGAAGGTATATTTTCAATTATCTGCTTCGTTGTTGACCTTTTCTTATAGTCAGGGTCAAAATGTCTCCAAACTATCTTTCCATCTGTTCCGATGATAAAAGTTGCCGGAATTGGTAATCTTTGGCTGTCATCTGTATTCGCTTTTTTCAGATTTGCACTTAGTAAAGTATTGTACATGATGGTTGTCATTGTATCTGGCTTAAATGTAACATCAAAAAGGTCAGATATTTTGTAACCTTCATCATAAAGCAACGAAAATGAAGCATGGGTTTTTTCGGCTGTACGCTTTAAAAATTCTGATTGTTCAGGCGAAACAGCGATTACAGTTGCCCCTTTTTCATAAATCAGTTGAAGGCTGTCCTGCAAATGACTTAGATGTTTGTTGCAAACCGGACACCATTGACCGCGATAAAATATTACTACCACCGGACCCTTTTTCAAGGCTTCACTTAAAGTGAATGTACTATCGTGCAGGTCAACTGCCGAAAAATCTTTTATTGTTTCACCTACCTGTAAGCCTTTCGCCTCTTTTACCGTTTTATAATTTGTTTGTGCCATGATATTTGAGTTTAAAAAAGCAAGAAGCAAAATAGTCATAATTTTACTTCCTGCAAATATTGAATTACTATGTTTATTTATTGATTGCATTTTTTCCTAGCTCTATAAAATTTTCCTGATTGTGATAACCCGAAGTTTGGTAAGCCAAACTGCCATCGGGATTTAAGAAAACAAAAGTAGGATAACCTTTTACGCCATACTTTTTAGCAAGTTCTATGCCTTCGCCTTTTTCTCCATCAACGGATGCATTGATAAA
>PCUL01000167.1:12271-14012 GCA_002771745.1 Bacteroidetes bacterium CG18_big_fil_WC_8_21_14_2_50_41_14 | reverse complement strand
CTTTGTACTTGATTGCCATAATAATTTGTTTTATTGGGTTATACATGTGCCCCGGAGGGCGTTAATTATTCATCAGGTTAAATTTGGTGTGTGTACGCCCACCACCTCGCCACACCCGAACCCCAGGGCGTTCATCGAGCCAAAACCACTGTTGAGCCCGGTTTGTATCAGTGCCGCAGGGGCGGTCAGGGCATATTCAAAAAGGTAACCACGCACCCTGACCTCTTCGGACGTGTGTGCCTTGATGACCTGGAGCTTTTGCCTGGGCTGCTTTGTCAGGCATTTGAATGTTAGTTTGCCAGTTTCCCAAAGCGCTTCCATTTGGTCGGGTGTATTTGAAAACAGCCGGTGTTTGTCCAACAGGTTTCCAAAAAACAAGCGCTCATAGGCGGGATCCAAGGGCGACAGATAGGTTTCGTGGCGGGTATCGGGTTTGTTTTCGGCCAAAACAACAGGCGAAAGGCTGCGGATGGTTACTTCCTGTCCGGTAAGATCAGGTTCAGCCAGCATTTCTACTGTTTCCACCTCCATGTTTACCATCGAAACACGATCGCCCAGCTCCACCTGCTGATCCCTGAACAGGCCCAAAACAAATTTTTCTGCCGGCTTTGGAAGCTGAAAGGCAATGATTATCCATGCATTCCGCGACCACAACTCCATCCGGTCGGTACCGGGTATTATATTAAAGGTGCGGGCAGGGAAGTGCAATTGCGAAAAAGTGAAGAGTTTGAATGTCTTGCCATTTTCGAGGCGATAGCCTTCTTCGTGCAGCATCAGGGCCAGTTCGGCATCGCCACGTGCCAGCACCTTGTATATCCATGCGCTTACCGGATATTGGTAATTCAGAGGCAATACTTGCTTTTTTCCGCTCAGGCGGAAGGTGATTTTAATTCTCATATGTGGTAGATTGGATAATCAGGTCACAGCAAAACGGATTAGATAAAGTTTCAAAAACAGCTGTTATGTACATGGTTACGCTTTGGGTTAATTTGCAGTCCCCCAAAAATAAAACATTAAATTGGAATAATGGTGGTCGATAACGTTTTTTTTAAACCTGACAGGGTTTTAAACTGTCAGGTTTAATATTATTCGTATTTTGGCCCCGTTATCATCGAAACCAACCTTATGATTGATATTGAATTGACAAATACATTTATACTTCCGCGGGCAATTCAAAAAAAGAAAATCCATGAGTTTCTTACCGAAATCATCTTGTTGCATCGAAATGCCCGGTTGGGAAGAAAAGGCAATATCCCTTAACTAAAATTGTGATCGCACAAGTAGTTGCGAAATAAAGTGCCCAATGGCACGAAATTATCACAATTTCCAACTGACAGACGGTTGCCTCTGTCTGTTATCAACTTCTTTTGAACCATGCAAATTATTGACATCATTATCTTTATCATCTATTTCGCTACCATGATCGGGGTGGGTGTTCACTTTTTTAAAAAGAACGACAACCTCGACGATTATTACGTGGCGGGACGGTCGATGACTTCCTGGCACATTGGACTTTCGGTGGTGGCCACAGATGTGGGAGGTGGCTTCTCCATTGGCTTGGGAGGCCTTGGTTTTATGATCGGTCTGGCCGGATCCTGGATGCTTTTTACAGGGTTGATTGGTGCCTGGTTGAGTGCCGTTGTGCTGATTCCCATCGTTACCAAATTATCAAATAAACACCGCTTTTTTACCCTTCCGCAGATTTTCGGGCATTATTATGGAGCCAAAGTGGCTTTATTGG
>PCUL01000167.1:0-12219 GCA_002771745.1 Bacteroidetes bacterium CG18_big_fil_WC_8_21_14_2_50_41_14 | reverse complement strand
GGCAGGGGCAAAACTGGCTTCAGCCACTTTCGTGGAAGTAGACCTAAATATGGCCCTGATTGTGATGGGCGTTGTGGCTGTAGTGTACACCGGAATTGGTGGTCTGAAAGCCGTCATCTACACCGATACCATCCAGTGGATTATTCTGATGGCGGGACTGGTTTTTATTGGTATTCCGATCGCATATTTCGCCATTGGCGGGATAGATACCATCCGGGCGACCTTGGGACCTGAATTTCTCTCTATGAGCAATATCAGCTGGCAACAGCTGGTCAACTGGGCCGTCACCATCATTCCCATCTGGTTTGTCGGGATGACGCTCTACCAGCGGATTTATGCCTCAAAAAGTGAACAACAGGCCAAAAAAGCCTGGTTCATTGCCGGATTGTTCGAGTGGCCCGTGATGGCTTTTATGGGCGTGATTTTGGGGTTGTTTTCGCGCGTGGCTTACGACAATGGCATGTTTGCCGAACTTGGATATGCGGCAGGTGCTGCTATCGATCCTGAGATGGGGCTTCCTATTCTGTTAAATACAGTCCTGCCTGCGGGTCTCATGGGATTGATGCTTTCGGCTTACTTTTCGGCCATTCTTTCCACCGCCGACAGCTGTTTGATGGCGGCTTCAGGAAACATGCAAACCGATATTCTCGACAAGTTTTTTCACTTTCACCACGATACCAGGTCGCAGCTAAAGATTTCGCAGCTGGTCACCATCGCCATTGGTATTTTAGCCATTTTCCTGGCCATGTCGATGACCAATGTGCTGGAACTGATGCTGTATTCCTATGCCTTTATGGTTTCTGGGCTATTTGTTCCGATTCTGGCTGGCCTTTATGGGAAGCATCCAGACAAAATTGCAGCCCTGGCCTCCATGATCATCGGCGGTACCACCACGTTAACACTCGTATTGTTCGATTTTAACCGACCCTTTAACCTGGATGAAAATATTTTTGGGATAAGTGCTTCCTTTGTAGTATATTTCGGGGTTAAATTAATCAGAAGATTCTTTAATGGACAACAAAATATTAATCGACCTGCGGCATAAGCTGCACCAACATCCGGAGCTCTCCAATCAGGAATTCAGGACTTCGGAACATATTTCTGCCTTCATGCGGCTCTTGCATCCCGATGAGGTGATTTTGCTGGGTAAAACTGGAAAAGCATTCGTTTTTAATGGAAAGCAACCCGGTAAAACCATCGTGTTCCGTGCCGAACTCGATGCTTTGCCCATCACCGAAATTTCAGACAAGCCCCATAAATCGGTGATAGAAAAGGTAGCTCATTCGTGTGGTCATGATGGCCACATGACCATTGTGGCAGGGCTGTCACAGAAAATAGCCGAAAACCGTCCTCTCCGTGGCAGGGCAGTGCTGCTTTTTCAACCTGCCGAAGAGGTAGAACAGGGCGCACGTGATGTGGTTGAAGATCCCGCATTTCAGAAACTAAAACCTGATTATATCTTTGGGTTGCACAATGTGCCTGGTAAAGAAGCCAACAGCATTCTGGTTAAATCAGGATCGTTTGCCGCGGCTTCCACAGGCATGACCATCAAACTGACGGGCAAAACTTCCCATGCTGCCGAACCTGAGAATGGAATCAGTCCCGCCATGGCGATTTCAAGGATTATCCAGCGCCTGCATCAATTGTCCGACAGTTCAACACTTTTTAAGGACATGGTTTTGTTGACAATTGTCCATGTGATGCTGGGAGAAATTGCATTTGGCACTTCGCCGGGTTATGCCGAAATCAGGGTTACCTTGCGTGCGTTTGAAAACGAAGATATGGAACTTCTCACCACCAACACCGAAAAATTAGTTCATGAAATTGCCCATGCTGAAAGGCTTGTTTGCGAAATCGGTTGGTCGGAGGTTTTTCCCGCCACGGTTAACCATCCCGAATGTATACAAATGATAGAACAATCGGCCATCGTTTTGGGATTGTCGATCGAACACCTGCAAACTCCCTTTAAATGGTCGGAGGATTTTGCCTATTACACCGGGGTATACAAGGGTGGATTTTTTGGTCTGGGAGCGGGAGTTCATCATCCTCAACTGCACAATCCCGAGTATGATTTCCCTGATGAAATCATTGATACAGGGATTAACATGTTTTTCAATCTCTATGAAAAGCTTTTGGTATCGCCTTCGGAATAGACCGGAACTTAAAATGTAAATTTAAAATTTGAAAAAACCACCCATGAATAGTAGTTCAGAGATCACACTCAAGGAAAATGCAATTATAAATAACATCCAATTTTTAAAGAAAAAACTGGGGCCTAAAGTAAAAATTTCTACTGTCGTAAAAGCCAATGCCTACGGTCATGGAATTGAACAAATTGTCCCGCTATTCGAAAAGCACGGCATCGACCATTTTTCGGTATTCGATTATGGAGAAGCTGTCCGTGTGTATAATAGCCTGGCAAGTCCGGCGTCAATTATGATTATGGGCTGGATTTGCGACGACAATATGGAAGAGGCCATTTCCAAAGGGCTTGAGTTTTTTGTTTTTAACCTCGACCGATTGAATGTGGCATTGGAAGCAGCTAAAAAATTAAATATCAAAGCAAAAATCCATTTAGAGGCCGAAACAGGCATGAACCGTTCAGGTCTGGATGTGCGCGAACTTCGCGAGGCTATCGCACTCATTCTTGAAAACGAGGAATTTTTTGAAATAGCCGGGTTTTGCACCCACCTGGCCGGACCCGAAAGTATCTCTAACCACTCCCGAATTCAAAAACAATTAGGCAAATATCAAAAGATGTTGGCCATTCTTACCGATAACAATATCAAACCCAAATACAGGCATGTGGCCAATTCGGCAGCGGCTTTTACGTATCCCAAATCCAGAATGGACCTGGTACGCATCGGGATTATGCAATACGGTTTTTGGTCGAGTGCCGAAACATTTATCAGCTACCTCAGCAACAAGAGATCCAAAATTAATCCCCTGCAAAGAATTCTTGGATGGCAAAGCCGGATTATGGCTGTCAAGGCAGTGAAAGTAGGGGAGTTCGTCGGTTACGGAATTTCCTATCTGGCGCAGACCGAAACGCTCACAGCCCTGATTCCCATCGGATATTCAGGTGGTTACAGCCGGTCGTTGAGTAACAAAGGTCGGGTGCTAATCCGGGGGATGAGATGCAGTGTGATTGGCGTAGTTAACATGAACATGATTATGGCCGATGTATCAAATGTTCCAAATGTTGAGGTAGGCGATGAGGTCGTCATCATCGGAAAGCAGGGCGATCTGGAAATTAAAGTCAGTGCTTTCAGCGACATCAGCGACCAGCTGAATTATGAAGTGCTCGCCCACCTCTCGGAAAGAATAAATCGCCGGGTGATTTAAAAATGAATCTTATACATGATGTTCGGAATCATTTTCAATTGTGTGTAAGTGCCAATTTCATCTTTATATTTATCGTAGTATTGCTCCACGGGAGCCTGGTTATTAAACACATTGTAAACATCCAGGTAAATTTCGTGCCGCACTTTGGGTCGGTTTACAGAATAACTGATGGTTAAATTCATCTGGTAAACCTTAACCATCGAATTACTGAAGGCTTCACTTGTGTTGTAAACCGTGCTTCTTTTTATGCGCGATTTTTCAAGATCAACAGGGAGGTAACGGTTACCTCCATTGACGAAAAACTTGGTGTTGACACTGAGCTTATTGCCGTTCTCGGGTTTACCGATCCTAAATTCTTTCCCAATAAGAAAATTGGCTGCATAGCTCGTGTTGTACCGTGTGTTGCGCCAAACTCCGTCCATGGCCTTGTATTTTGAATCGAACAGCGAACCACTAAGCATCATATACCAGCTGTTGAAAAAGTACCGTTCCAATGTGAGTTCCAGGCCGTAATTGTAGCCTTTACCTATGCTCACAAGGGATTTGTCAACGTAACCATGCGATTCATTAATAAGCGAATAGTAGCTGGTGTCGATGTTTTCGATGGGCACACTGTGCAGGTTTTGGTAATACAGCTCGAGGTTCAAATCCCACTTTTCGGATAACCTTTGCTCATATCCCAGCACATAATGGTCTGATTTGGTTAACCCAAGGTTGATGTTGGGCAGGGAGGGGACACCATTTGCATCGTAAACCGTGTGATAATAAGTTACGATACTTTCCACCAAGCTGTGTTGCCCGTAACCAACACTCATTGTTTTGGAAGGCGAAAGTTGCCAGTTGAGCGCCAGGCGTGGCTCCAGAGCATAAGCGTTGTTCAGCATAAACTGAGTATAATGTAGTCCGCTAACCATGGTAAGTTGCTCATTAATCCTGAATTTCCACGAAACAAATCCCTGCACAAAACCTGCGTCCTTTGTTAGTTGAATGCCATTCCTCCATTGGTTGAATTCATCATCCAGGTATTCATCTTTCATATCATAAACAAAGTGGTCGTAGTTGAGGCCCGTGGAAAAAACGTGCCGCGTACTTATTTTTTGATTGTAAATTACCGATCCCCGATAGGTAGTTTTGTCCCAATGGCCATGGTCTGTCGGTACCATGTTGCCTTCTTTTAGTTCCTGGGCTTCTACTTCACTTCCATTGGTTGAAATACTGATGGATGATTTTAGGGATGCATTGGGTGAAAATGGATAGAAATGATTGATGCCTGCCGTACCCATATGCGATTTATATTCGAATTTCTCGGTTGCCACTTCACTTTTGTCGCTGAAATCATCGGTCATGCTGCTGATGCCACCCAAACCAAAGAGGGTAAAGGTTCCGGCATTGTTGGTGGGCAGATTCACTTTATAGCTTAAATCCTGGTATTTTGGGATGCCACCGAAATCGACAACCCCCAAATTATCGAGAAGGCCCAGCGATGAATACCTGTAATCGGCCAGGTACGATCCGCTGTAACCCTTTTTAAACGGGCCTTCGGCTGCCAGGTCAACACCCAGCACACCTATTCCAAGGGTGTATTCTGGCTTTTCGTTGTTACCGGTACGCAGCATCACATCAAAGATGCCTGACAGGGCATTTCCGTATTCCGGTGCGAAGGCACCCATGTAAAAGTCGGAGTTGGCCAGCATGTTGCTGCTCAGTGCATTGATGGGGCCTCCGGTGGTGCTTTCATCACTAAGATGGTTGGGATTGGGAATGTCTACACCTTCCAGTTTCCACAGAATTCCTTTGGGCGAGTTCCCACGTACCACGATGTCGTTGTTTCCCAGCGGATCGCTGGTGACGCCGGCAAATGCCGACACCATGCGCGATGGGTCGTCCAGCGATCCGGCAAAGCACTGGGTTTCTTCTACTGTTACCTGACGGGCACTGATCAGCGACATTTCATTGTTTACCTCTCCCTTTTCTGCGGCTCCTGAGATCACAATTTCGTTTAAACTGATCAGCGATTCCTGCATCCCGAAGGTTGCAAACACTTCTTTTCCGGTTCCAACCAACAGGTTCGGAATGGTTCTGGTTTCATAACCCATGCACGATAGTCGCAGCGAAATCCGACCTACCTGCACATTTTCTATTTTAAAGTATCCGTTTTCATCGGTGGAAGCACCCTGTGGGGGATTGGAGTCGATAATCAGGATGTTCACTCCAAAGACCGGCATTTTTGTATCCTGATCGATGATATAACCACGAACGGTTTGCGAGTAGTTGTTTGCAAAAAATTGCAGGCTGGATATAAAAACCAACATCATTATTAGGGCTAATTTTTTCATTGATGTTTGTGATTTGAGCACAGCTTTCCCTTTACATGAAAATCCATGCATTTTAGTTTGTATTGATTTGAATTTGTGGTTTTACCGAACTGAATAGATATTTCGGATGATTTAATATTAAAGACACGATAAATGTGGGTGGGTTGTAATGAAGTTAAAGAAGATGCAATTGGTTGGTATCTTAAAGCGAAACGCTTTTATTTAGCAGGTTTCGGAAGGATAAAATATTGTCAACTACCAAAATGTTCCTCACACTCATAACTTCAATTTTAATCTGTTTGGTAATGGTATATCACCATCAGGATAACAGCAAATGATTGTCAACTTTCTTAAAATGAAGATTTTTCACTAGTTAATAAATGTGTGAATGATGTAACTTATTAAAAAAGTGATGTAACGATTTTGTGGATTAAAAGTGATTAGCTTTGCATGGATTAATACAAAATGAATCTTTGAATGAATGCTTCAGACAGCCAACGATGTTAATAACTCAGGGTGCTTGATTAATACCGGTTTATATTTGTCGGAATCAAAATAAATAGAAGGCTGTATGAAGTTCAGTGTCAATAAAAAAATCTTAATCTTCTCATGTATCATTCTGGTATTCAATGTATTTATAGGTTATACCTTTTATGATAGCAAGAGAAAACTTGCTGAAACAGAGCAATTGGTTCAACACACCGAGGACGTTATTTCCAGATCGTCCGGGATCTTATTACTTTTCAAAGACATAGAAAATGCTGCCCGTGGGTTTGTACTTACCGGCGACAGTACAATTCTGAGCCCATTGTTTATTGCCGAAAAAACAATCTTTAGCAGCATTGGGCAACTCAGGAAAATGATGATAGAAAAACCGGCGCAGCAACAACGGTTAGATTCAATCAGTATTTATGTTCAAAACCGATTGGATTTTTCGTTACATCAGGTTAAATTAAGAAGTAATAAAGGATTAGAATCCGCCATTGCATATTCATCCACCAATAAGGGAAAATATTATTCCGACCGCATGAGCCGATTGACCAATGATATTCAAATGGAAGAAGTCGCCGTGTTTAAACGGCTTAAAAGTACCAATGAGCGCAGGATGGCCATTGTGAATTGGTTTTCGGCGGGTATGTTTGTTTTGATGACGGTGTTTACCCTGTTTTTGTTATACGTCACTGCCAAATATTTACTTCAGATTAAAGAAAAGGAAAAGCATGCAGAAGAGCTGGTCATTGCCAACAATGAACTGGCCTTTCAATACAAGGAAAAAGAAAGAATGGCCGATGAATTAATCCTTAAGAATGAGGAGCAACGCGAGACGAACGAATACCTGGGAAATTTGCTCGATTGTGCGAATGCCCCGATTATCGTTTGGGACACACATTTTAAAATCACACGGTTCAATAAAGCCTTTGAATCCCTTACCGGAAGAATTGAAAAAGATGTCATTGGCAAAACCCTTGAAATTTTATTCCCGACTGATTCCGTGGACAGTTCAATGGACTTTGTAAAGAGAACCCATCATGGGGAGCAGATGGAGGGGGCCGAAATGAAAATCATTCATATCGATGGTTCTGTGCGGATACTTCTGTTGAGCTCGGCAAATATCATGACCTCTGATGGAAAATCAGTATTAGTCACTATTGGACAAGGTTATGATGTTACCGAGCGAAAAAGGGCAGAAGAAGAAATACGAAAATTGAATGAAACCCTGGAACAGAGAGTAATTGATAGAACATTACAGTTTGAAGCAGCAAATAAGGAACTCGAGTCGTTCAGCTATTCTGTTTCACACGATTTGCGTGCACCTCTCAGACATATTGGGGGGTTTGTTGATTTACTTATTAAAAGTAATTCATCACAACTCAACGACACCGGATTAAGGTATTTAAAAATCATTTCGGAATCGGCTCATGAAATGGGAGAATTGATTGACGCATTGTTGACTTTTTCTAGATTGGGCAGGAGCGAATTGCAAGGAACCAGGCTTAATTCAAAAAGCATGGTAACCCGCGCACTAAAATCGTTTACCGAAGAATTGGCTGGTAGGAACGTGGAAATTAAATTATCAGACCTTCCAGATGCCTGGGGCGATGAAAACCTGATCTATCAGGTGTGGATAAACCTGATCTCCAACGCTATAAAATATTCAAGGAACGTGGAAAAAACCGTCATTGAAATTGGCGGCAACATAGAGGGTGATAAAACAATATTTTTCATAAAAGACAACGGTGTAGGTTTTGATATGAAGTATGCAGATAAACTTTTTGGTGTTTTCCAACGGCTGCATAAAGTGAAAGATTTTGAAGGTATCGGCATAGGCCTTGCAAATGTGAACAGAATTGTAACCAGGCATGGCGGAAAATGTTGGGCGATAAGCGATTCCGATGGTATATCGGGAGACAAGGGAGCCACTTTTTTCTTTACTAATCCAACAAATCATTTGTTAAAAATATAAAAGTATGAAAACAGAAATAAAAAGGATTCTGATAGTGGACGATAGTCCAAAAGATGTTGAGCTTACCATGGCTGCTCTTTCTGAAAATCATCTGATTAATGAAATTGTCGTGGCGGAAGATGGTGAAGAAGCCCTGGATTACTTATATAAACGTGGTAAGTTTTCTAATGAAACCGGCTTTCCGGTAGTAATACTATTGGATATCAAGATGCCTAAGATGAATGGAATCGAAGTACTTCGACATATCCGTACTAATCCTGATTTTAAATTAATCCCCATTATTATGGTTACCTCATCCCGGGAAGAAAGAGACCTGGTTGAGAGTTACAAACTTGGAGCAAACTCTTATGTGGTTAAACCTGTTGACATTACCCAATTCCTTGAGGCCATTAAAACGTTGGGGCAGTATTGGGCTGTCGTTAATCAACCCCCTCCGATAAAAAATTGATTCAAATGTTTTTTTAAAACACCTAAACGCATGTAATGATGCAACGTAAAATTAAAATATTGCACCTTGAAGATTCTCAGAATGATTCTGAGCTAATTCATGCTATTATCGAAAGCAGTGGAATCGAGCATGATTATTATTTGGTCGACAATAAAGATGATTTTGTTCATTTTCTGGGGTCAGAAAACATCGACATTATTATATCTGATTATAGCATGCCAGGTTATCAAGGCAGCGAAGCATTAAAAATCGCAAGACAGCACTATGCTCATATACCTTTCATCTTCGTTTCAGGAACTATTGGAGAAGACAGGGCCATTGAGGCCATGTTAAACGGGGCAACCGATTATGTGCTTAAAAACAAACTCGAAAGGTTGGTTCCTGCAATTAAAAGAGCCATGCGCGAATACGATCTGGAGGTAAAACGGAAGCTGACTGATGTAGAACTGATACAAAAAAGAGAACTCATCAAAACGCAAAACGAAGCCATTGAAAAACGATCCGCTGAGTTAATTATTGCCAATAAAAAACTGATCTTTCAAAACCTGGAGAAAGAGAAACAAGCTGCTGAGTTAATTATTGCCAATAAGAAACTTACCATTCAAAACAATGAGAAAGAAAAAAGAGCGGCAGAATTAGTCATTGCAAATGAAGAACTTGTATTTCAAACAGAAGTAAAAGAAAAGCGGGCTGCTGAGTTAATCATAGCCAACAAAGAACTTGCTTATCAAAACAGAGAGAAAGAAAAACGGGCTGCTGAGTTAGTCATTGCTAACGAAGAGCTTTCATTTCAAACAAGAGTGAAAGAAAAACGAGCCGCGGAGTTGATCATCGCAAATAAAGAGCTTGCCTATCAAAATAAAGAAAAGGAAAAACGAGCAGAAGAATTAATCATTGCCAATAAAGAGCTTGCGTTTCAAAACTATGAGAAGGAAAAACGAGCCGCAGAATTAATCATCGCCAACAAAGAACTCGTTTTTCAAAATGAGGAGAAAGAAAAACGGGCTGCTGAACTGATTGTGGCAAAAGAACACGCGGAAGAAAGCGACCGGTTAAAATCAGCATTTTTAGCGAATATGTCGCATGAAATAAGAACTCCGATGAACGGCATTTTAGGCTTTGCCGACCTGTTGAAACAAGCCGACCTGAGTGGTGAAGAGCAACAGGAGTATATAAAAATTATTGAGAAAAGCGGTGCCAGGATGCTCAACATCATTAATGATATTGTTAATATTTCCAAAATAGAAGCCGGACAAATGGAGGTTTACCTGAGCAAGTCGAATATCAATGAACAGATCAATTTCATCTATACCTTTTTTAAACCTGAGATTGAAAAAAAAGGAATTCAGTTTCTCGTTAAAAAATCGTTGCCTGATGAAAAAGCCAACATTACCACAGATCGTGAAAAAATTTTCGCCATTCTAACCAACCTGATCAAAAACGCCATCAAATTTACCACCGATGGCACCATAGAATTTGGATATGAAATTGTATCAATGATTCATGAATCATTGATACAATTTTATGTGAAAGATACAGGCATGGGTATACCAAAAGACAGGCAGGAAGCCATATTTGAGCGATTTATTCAGGCTGATATTGCTGATAAAATGGCCTTGCAGGGTGCGGGACTGGGCTTATCGATTACTAAAGCATACGTGGAACTGCTGGGTGGAAAAATCTGGGTTAATAGCGAAAAAGAAAACTTACCTGCCGCTTTACCTGCCGATAGGCATGGCAAGGCAGGAGGCTCAGTTTTCTATTTTACAATTCCGTTCAATACTAAAACACAAGAAAAAAGGATCATTGAAACTCCAACTGCGGGTGAATTCGACGGAAACCAGCTTAAAAAACTTAAAATTCTAATCGTGGAGGACGATCCTACATCGTTTAAATTGATTTCAATTGTCACTAAAAAGTATTGTAAGGAACTCTTAAGAGCAACTACCGGAATAGAGGCAGTTGAAATATGTAGTAACAATCCAGACATTGATTTGATATTTATGGATATTCAAATGCCCGAAATGAATGGATATGAAGCTACACGTAAAATAAGGAAATTCAACAAAGAAGTTATCATCATTGCTCAAACAGCTTTTTTTCTGTCTAACGACAGAAAATTAATCTTAAAATCCGGATGCAATGATTATATTTCTAAACCTATTTTTAAAGATGAATTGGTGGCATTGGTACAAAAATATTTCGATAAAAAAGCACTCAATAATTGATTTATAAATATGAGTATCCGGTTTTGTACCTTAGTTATCCATTGCCGTCAGATTCATCTGACGGACAGATTACTGAATACAGCTAATGTAATTAGCCTCTGGTAATAGGGCTAAAGCCCAAATGTCTCATCTTCTTTTTAACCGTTGACTGAAGTCAACGGCAAAGAATAACAACTCTTTATTCCTCGGTTTAGGTAAACAACCGGATACTCATATTTATATATCACGTATTGAAGAGAGAATTGCCAATGCGTCAAAAACAGTACGAAAGTCATGGGATTCTAATCGGCCTCAACTTCCTGACAAGATGAAAGATGTATTGGGCTATCCGTAATAAAATGACTAACGCTTCATCTTTTTACCTACTTTATAAAATCGGATTTTTGGATAGCTTCACCTGCTTGTAGATCTCAAACCAGGTGATGGTTGAAAATCCTGCTAAAGTACAAATGACAATTTCCATGAAACTTATTCTTTCAAACTGAAATAAATCCAATAGAAACGGGATGTTCAAAATCATAATCAGGAAGATGATGGCCCCGCCAACTACCCACTTAACCGTTTTATTTGGTGTCATAATAATTTTAATGATCCCCTGAGTCCATGATCGGTTTGAAAGAATTACTGCAATGTTGGCCACGATTAAAGTGACAAAGGTAAGGGTCCTGACAGCATCTTCTGAATATCCCATGTTCAGCCCGATAAAGTAAACCAACAAGGTTGTAATTAAAATGCTGATTCCCTGCGAACAGCTTAAGAGGATTTTTTTTGCACCAAAGAAAGGTTCATTGATAAGCCGTGGAGGTCGCGACATGATGTTTTCTTCTTCTTTTTCGGCTTCGAAAATAATAGAACAGGCGGGGTCGATAATGAGTTCAAGAAAGACAATATGAACAGGCCAAAGGATGAGCGGCAGATCGGCGAAGAAAACCGGGATCAGCGACAACCCCGCGATGGGAACGTGAATGGCAAAAATATAACCCAACGCCTTTTGCAGGTTGTCGAATATTCTGCGCCCCATTCTCACAGCCCCCACGATGGAGGCAAAATTATCGTCCATCAATACCAGTGAAGAGGCTTCGCGGGCTACATCGGTACCTTTTTCGCCCATGGCAATTCCAATGTTTGAAGCCTTCAGGGCAGGAGCATCATTAATCCCGTCACCTGTCATGGCTACCACTTCCTCGTTTCGCTTGAGTGCGTTCACAATTTTGAGTTTTTGTTCAGGAACCACCCGGGCAAAAATGTTGACTTCTTTAATTCGCTCACAGAGTTCGTCTTCTGTCAGTTCCTTGAGTTCAGGTCCCGAAATACAGAGTTCCGGGTTTTTAATGCCGATATCTTTTCCAATATTGATGGCCGTTACCGGATAATCACCTGTAATCATGATCACCCGGATTCCGGCTTTATAACACTCCT
>PCUL01000235.1 GCA_002771745.1 Bacteroidetes bacterium CG18_big_fil_WC_8_21_14_2_50_41_14 | reverse complement strand
ATCAATTAACAGCCATGTGAGTGGAAATGCTATGGCGATGGCCACGATTACCAGCCAGATAAATTCAACAGAAAGCAATTTAATCAACGAAAATTCTGTGGCTCCCATCACCCTTCGGATGCCAATTTCACGGGTTCGCTGCAGGGCCATAAAGGCCACCAATCCGTAAAGACCCAGTGCTGCAATAAAAATGATTATCATGGTTAATACCAGAGCCAACAACCCCAGAATTTCCTCACCAGCGTAAAGTTTCGCCAATTCATGATCGAACCAGGAATACTCAAAAGGCCGGCCTTTTTCCCAGCTATCCCAACGGTTCTCCACAAAATGAACGACCTCCTGCCTGCTGCCACGGTCTACTTTGATGGCGGCATACTTTAGGAAGAACCGAATGGCACCGGGTGTTTCCTTTATATTTAGCACAAACGGCCCCACAGGTTGGTGTAATGAAGTGGCATTGAAATTAGTAAACACGCCAATCACCCGTTCTTCGCCCTGTAGCGAACTAAACCGCTTGCCAAGTGCCTCCTGATTCGATTTCCAACCCAGATGTTTTACCATGGCTTCATTGATCAGCATCCCCTTTTCGGGATCTGTTTTCATAGACTCGTTGTAATCGCGCCCTGCCAACAATTTGATGTCAAATGTCTTCAAAAAATCGTACCTCACCACAAGGGCCGGGTAAAACTGCCAATTGTCATCAGGAAGTCCTTCGGGTCTGAATTCATGGGTATTATGTGCCACACCCAGTATGTCGTCCATGGCGGTCACGCTTTTTATACGAGGGTTTTGGAGCAGCTCATTTTTAAATCCTTCAAAATTCCTGGAAATCATGGTGTTGCTTATGGGCACGAGCAAAATATCCTGTTTAGAAAATCCGGTATCGGCATTTTTCATAAAACTCACCTGCCTGAATATATTTAAAGTGATTATAATCAGGATAATGGAAACTACAAACTGAATAACCACCAAAGCTTTACGTGCAGTTCCACTCCTGGCTCCCTTTCTAATTTTTCCTTTAAAGGATTCGATGGGATTAAAAGACGAAAGAAAAAAGGCAGGATAAGTGCCGGCCAACAAACCGGTCAGAGTGGCTATTCCAATCACTCCCAACAGATAATAAGCATTGGTAAAGCGATACAGGTGAATTTGCTTGCCAGCCATCACATTAAACGTGGGCAGGGTCAATTCGATGAGCATCAATGCAATGCAAAGTGCAAAAAGTGCCATCAGCAACGATTCTGTTAAAAACTGAACCATTAGCTGAATCCGGGTGGCCCCGAACACTTTTTTGATTCCGATTTCGCGTGCCCGGTTAGCGGAGGTGGCAGTGGCTAAATTAAAATAGTTGATAATGGCAATGATCAACAGAAAGAAAGCAATACTGCCCAGGATGTAGAGATATGAAATGTTGCCGTTGGGTTCGATTTCGTAATCGAGAGTCGATTTCAGATGAATATCCAATAACGGTTGCAAATACAAAGAAACGTGTTCCTTTTCGGCGTCGTAAAAATATTTCTGAATGAATGCAGGGAAATTGGTTTCTAATTTATCTGCCATTCCCGGTTTTAGAAGCAAATAGGTCCAGCATGGATTCCAGACCCAGGTTTTTGGCAGGCTACCCCCATACATCTTGCGCAAGCTCGATAGCGAAGCTATCATATCAAACTGAAAATGTGAACTTCCGGGAACATCCCGAATGACCCCTGTCACTTTCAGGTCGAGCATTTTTTCGAACCGGATGGTTTTGCCCATGGGCACCGAATCGCCAAAATATTTACGCGCGGCAGACTGTGAGATGACCACCGAATTGATCTCATTCATAGCCGTATATGGATCGCCATAGATAAACGGAACATCGAAAATCTTAAAAAAGGTAGAATCGCCAAAAAAGAACCGGCGCTCATTATAACTCTTGTCATTGTGTTCGATCAAAGTGCGCGGAACCTGCCTGTTGAAAACCCTGGTCACATTTTCAACCATTCCCGGATAGTCGCTTTTAAGCGTCCAGGCAACAGGAAACGGACTGCTTGCCGAATTTTCGCCAACACCTTCAAAGTCGTATACATTTACAAGTCGGTAGATGTTTTCAGCCTTTCGATAATGCCTGTCGTAGCTGAGCTCATCGAGAATATAAAGCCATATCAAAATAAAACTGGCGATTCCGATGGCCAGACCGATCACATTGAGTGAAGCATAAAACTTATGCTTTATCAGGTTACGAAACGCTATTTTAAAATAATTCAACCACATGGTTTACTTCATTATTCCTGAGTAATTTGCTGACGACGGAACATCAGTGGGATTTCGGTTTCGGTGGGAGCACCTATTTCTACCAGTTCCCAGTCCTTGTCGTAATCTTTTAGTTTGTGCTTCAGCACGGTAATCCTGTCAATTTCGGGGCTGCCTTCCCAACTCAGCAATTCAACCCTGTACTGGAGTGTTTTCTTTTTCCCGTTGATCCGCACATCGATTTCAACGTTTTGTTCTTTATCGATATCGGGGATTAAAATCACTATTTCTCTCATGGCTGTGTTATCTAAAAATGAGTTTCTCTTTGTCACCGTAAGCGTCGTAGCGCGAAACAATTACTTTCTCACCCGGTTCCAGGCCTTCGGTAACTTCATAAAAGTTGGTATTTTGGCGGTTGATTTTTATATTCCGGCGTACGGCAAAGTCACCCGACGGATCCACCACAAATATCCAGTTACCACCCGTTTCCTGGAAAAACCCTCCTCTTTTAATGACCACCGCTTCGGTTTCGTTGCTGAATTTTAACTTCACCTGAAGGGTTTGACCGCGTTTAATGCCCTTTGGAGCCAGGTCGTCAATAAAATACAAATCAATCCGGAACGAACCATTGGTAACATCGGTATATATTTTCTCCACAACCAGATCGTAAGTGCTTCCGCCATAATCGAATCCGGCTTCCTGTCCGATAAACACCCGTGAAATATAGCGTTCATCAATTTGAGCTTCCAAACGGTAATTATCCGGAATATCGATCTGGCCCAGATGCACTCCGGCAGATTTTGTTTCACCAATTTTCAGGTTAAAGCTGGAAAGTTTGCCTGAAGCGGGAGCCTTCACATAGGCGTTTTCCATGTTTTTGCGCAATAGACTGACGTTCTCGTTCATACGCTTTAACGAAGTCTCAATGTCGATCTTTTGAGCTTCCCGCG
>PCUL01000312.1:15404-18663 GCA_002771745.1 Bacteroidetes bacterium CG18_big_fil_WC_8_21_14_2_50_41_14 | reverse complement strand
AAATATATAAAAGCTTATATCCGACACAGGAAAACAGAGGAGGAGATTAAAGCACTTATCGCGGCAGGTTTCTGTTGCATGACCTTCGTTGAATGCGAAGGCATCCGGGCAATTTAACTCATTATTAATACTTGGAAGATGAAGATATACATTAGAAATATGGTTTGCGACCGTTGTATCACGGTAGTCTCCAATATCTTTCGGGAGGCCGGGTTTCCTGTTATAAATGTTCAATTGGGAAATATTTCAGTTGAAACAACTATTCCCACCGAACAGCTGAAACTCATTGAAGAGCAACTTAAAAATTCAGGATTTGAAATCATTAATGATGCAAAAAGCCGGCTCATTGATCATATCAAAAATCTGATCATCGATTTGATTTACAAACATCCTGAAAAAATGAGGGTTAATTACTCCGATTATTTATCTGATCAAATAAACCTTGATTATAGCTATCTAAGTACTTTTTTTTCTTCGGTTGAGGGTGTAACCATCGAAAAATACATTATCAGGTTAAAAACCGAGCGAGTGAAAGAACTGATTGTATATGATGAAAAAACATTAAGCGAAATAGCCTATGAAATGGGTTATAGCAGCGTGGCCCATTTGTCAGGGCAGTTTAAGAAAGTTACAGGATTTACACCGTCCTTTTATAAAAGCCTGGGAAAGCGAAAATCCATCGATAGCATTTGAAAATCAAGGAATCATATAAAAGAATCAAGAAATTGTGTAACAACTATTGGCTATTTTCATAATACCTTTGCAATCTAATAACTAAAAAGTAATTCAAGATGAAAAAACTACGTGAAATATTCAAGGGCTTTGCAACAAAAAGTGAGCATCACAAACATCACGATTGTTGTGGCGGGGCCGAACATTCCCATCAAGAGGAAGATACTGCCCACTTAAAAACAATGTATCAATGCCCTATGAAGTGTGAAGGTGGCAAAACCTACAATGCACCAGGAAGATGTCCGGTGTGCAACATGTATCTGGCCCCCGTTGGCTAAAAGCATACGCACCTTTAAACTCCTTCGACACATTCGATTTTAATTAACATGAACTCTTAAAAAATTTATTACTATGAAAACACTTGCATTAACTCTTACAATGATCACCTTGTTAACGTTTAACGGACTGGGACAAAGTAAAGAAATCAAAACACTACTTGATAAACCGGAAACCCGAAAAGAGATGTTTTATACCATCATGAACGATCATGAGCTGATGATGGATTTTATGAACCAGATGAAAGGTAACCAACATGCCATGATGATGATGAATGAGAATAGTCAGATGAAACCTCAGGATGTTAAAATGGACATGAAAGGCGACCATCAGATGATGGTTCATGAAAATATGATGAACATGATGAAGAACAACCCCGAAATGATGCAAAAGATGATGAGCAATATGATGGAGATGTGCGAAAAAGATTCAACCATGCGCGATAGAATGACAGACATGATGGCCCAACATCCTGAAATGATGCAAAAGTGCATGCAAATGATGAATGAAAAAGGAATGTCCGCAAAAGAAGGGCGCATGCATATGATGGAATCTGGTAAAAAACCGGAAAATCAACACGATAATAAAGATTAAAATATACAGCTATGAAGTATTATATCAGCAAAAAAATAAACGCAGGTTTTGAACAAGCTGTTCAGCTCGTAACCGAATCATTGAAAACAGAAGGATTTGGAGTGCTTACAGAAATCAATATTCACGATAAGTTGAAAGAAAAACTGGAGATCGATTTTAGAAAGTACAGAATCCTTGGGGCATGCAATCCTGCTTATGCCTACAAGGCCTTGTTGGAAGAAGATAAAATCGGAGTGATGCTCCCCTGTAACGTCATTGTACAGGATTTGGGCAACAATGAAGTTGAGGTAGCAGCCATTGATCCCGTTGCATCGATGACCGCCATCGAGAACCCCAAAGTAAAAGCCGTTGCCACAGAAATTCAGCAAAAATTAAAGAAAGTAATTGAAAGACTAAATTAATTTATTAATCACACTTAAAAGATGAAATCATGATGGACGGAATGAATAATGGTTGGGGAATGGGGTATGGATATGGATGGATTTTCGGCATTATAGCCCTCGTTGTTGTTGTTTTGGTATTGGTTAAATACATGAATCAAAAGAAACAACGGTAAATCTGATAACCAATCATAAAATGGATCACAGCGTTTCGCTATGAATCCTGTATGTGATGCTTTAACACGGGTTCTCCAAAAGGCCATTGGCATAGCCGTCATGGCATCCGGCATATCAACCCGGGAAATAGGAGTCAACTTTCCCTCTTCCGACTTCTCCCGAATCAGGAAAGCTTTCGGCGAGAAAGTAATATACATTATTACTTAGCAAACCCTGGTGGTTTAATTTTTTAACGACTTCTGACAAATATACTATTGCAATCGAATTAAAAGATAACCATGGAAACTAAAAATATTACCCAATACTATTGCCCGATGCACTGCGAAGGCGATAAAACGTATGATAAACCGGGTGATTGCCCGGTATGCGGCATGCATCTTAATAAAGAAGCAAGTGCTACCCAATTAAAAGTCATGTATACCTGCCCCATGCATCCGGAGATAAGACAAGACCATCCGGGTGACTGCCCTAAATGCGGAATGACACTGGTACCTGAAAAAGGAGTGGAAACCAACGAAGAAGAAAAAGCTTACAAACAGATGGCTAAAAAATTCTGGATAGCCCTGTCGTTAAGCATTCCGGTGTTTATCATCGCCATGTCGGATATGGTCAGCTTTCTGAACCTGCAAGCCATTGCCTCCAAAAATGTTTGGGGTTGGGTTGAGTTCGCATTGGCTACTCCGGTGCTCTTTTACTGTAGTTGGGAATTCTTCGTCAGGGGCTGGAATTCAATACGGAGGTACTCGCCCAACATGTGGACACTTATTTCCATTGGAGTGGGTGCGGCTTACCTGTTCAGTATATTTGCACTCATATTTCCGTCCCTTTTTCCAGCGCAATTCAAGGATGAAACCGATCATGTCCATCTATACTTCGAAGCTGCGGCAGTCATCTTAACTTTAGTGCTGATGGGTCAGGTACTCGAATTGCGTGCTCACAGCAAAACCAATTCTGCCATCAAAGCCTTGCTGGGATTGGTTCCCCCGGTAGCAAGGGTAATCCGCAACGGCGAAGAAATCGAAATCCCGCTCGAGGAGGTAAAGGTTGGAGACATTTTAAAAGTAAAACCCGGCGAAAAAATTCCTGTTGACGGCAGTATT
>PCUL01000312.1:15247-15393 GCA_002771745.1 Bacteroidetes bacterium CG18_big_fil_WC_8_21_14_2_50_41_14 | reverse complement strand
GGCTGTGATTGATGAGAGTATGATTACTGGCGAACCCATTCCGGTTGAAAAATCGGAAGGCGATAAAGTTACAGGCGGAACCATCAACGGGAAAACAGCTTTTGAAATGAAAGCTGAAAAAGTGGGCAGTGATACCTTACTTGCAC
>PCUL01000312.1:9484-15199 GCA_002771745.1 Bacteroidetes bacterium CG18_big_fil_WC_8_21_14_2_50_41_14 | reverse complement strand
GTAAACGCAGTGGCAGTTTTAATCATTGCCTGTCCGTGTGCTTTGGGACTGGCAACTCCCATGTCAATTATGGTTGGATCGGGACGGATGGCACAGGCCGGCGTGCTGGTAAAAGATGCCCGAGCCATTGAAGAAATGAATAAGGTGGATATTCTTATTATTGACAAAACCGGTACCATCACCGAAGGAAAACCCAGCCTTAAAAATTTTCAATCCTTTGGTTCAATATCCGATGACGAGATTTTAAAACTGGCGGCCTCAATCGATGCCAATAGCGAACATCCGCTTGCCGATGCCATTGTTGCCGGGGCAAAAGAAAAAAACATGGAACTGATAAAAATGGAAAAATTTGAGTCGGTTACAGGTAAAGGGGTCAAGGCAATTTATAAAGGGAAAACGATTGCTTTGGGAAACCAAAAACTGGTAGATGAATTTCGGGCAAACCTGGATGAAGACAATAAAAAAATTGTTAAAGAATGGCAGTTGAAAGCACAAACGGTGATGTACCTGCTCATTGATAACAAGGTAGAAGGCATTGTAACGGTTTCAGATAAAATCAAGGAGAGTTCGGTAAATGCCATAAAGGAGTTGCAAAAAATGGGCCTAAGAGTACACATGCTCACCGGCGACAATCAATTTACAGCCAAAGCTGTCGCCGATGAATTGGGTCTGGATGGTTTCACCGCCGAATGCCTGCCCGAAGACAAATATAAAAAAGTAAAAGAACTACAAAAAAAAGGTCACGTTGTGGCCATGGCCGGCGATGGAATAAACGATGCCCCTGCCCTCGAACAAGCCAACGTAGGCATCGCCATGGGCACCGGAACCGACATTGCCATGCAAAGTGCAGAAATCACACTGGTTAAAGGCGACCTGAATGGGATTGTCAGGGCCAGGGACCTAAGCCGCAAAGTAATGAGGAACATCAAACAAAACCTCTTCTTCGCTTTCGTCTACAATTCAATCGGGGTGCCGGTGGCAGCAGGCGTTTTGTTTCCGTTTTTCGGACTGTTGTTAAGCCCGATAATTGCTGCGGCCGCAATGAGTTTTAGCTCTATATCGGTAATAGCGAATGCGCTGAGAATCAGAAATATGTAATGCACAAAAAATAGTTACTGTTCGGGTAGTTAGTTAGGCTAAAACGATAGGTTTTCCAAATAACGCTTGTTCGATAACATAAAGTACTGCATATTTTTGATTGCGAATCGTAGAGATGTAGCTTCTAATTTTTGTAGGTAGTTTTAATCTTGAAAGTAATTTATTCATCCCTATAGTATCGGGACAATTGTTAATAACTTTTCGTATATTTGTACCCGAACAGTCACAAAAGTAGAAAGATTGCTTCGTGCCACGTAATGACGGAGTAAAGAAAAAATAAATGAAAATAACCTACACAACAAAAGAAGAAAGCAACAAGGTTCAGCAAACCGAATTTTTGGCATTGAGTCCTATTGAGCGGTTTTATCGGTTTTTGTTGTTAATGGAAAAAAGTAACTGGCTTACAATTAAAAGCAAAAAAGTAAAGAATAACAATTTTGAAATAATTATTGAAACAAAATAATTGTGAAAAATAAGTGGCAAGAAAATATTAATACGTTTATTGAATTGGCAACCAAACATCAGGTAAAAATGATTATGGTTGGTGGTGGAGCCGTAAATTTTTATGGCTATCAACGCCATTCGGCAGATGTAGATTTTTGGATTGACACGACAACTGATAATTTAAATAAACTAATTGCCGTTTTTAAAGAAATGAACTATGAAATTGAAGATTTTCCGGAAGCAGTAAAAAGACAAGAGCAAAACATCTCCATTAAGTTTTCTCCTGTTGATTTAAATTTAGAGCTAATTACACGTTTCTCCATCAATAAAGCATTTGAAGAAGCTTATGCTGATTCCGAAAAAGTTGAAATTAATGGAGAAAAGTTACTTCGTTGGAATGTATTGAGTTTTAACGACTTAATAACCAGTAAAATTAAAGCCGGACGACCAAAAGATTTACTGGATATTCAGCAACTTAAACAACTAAACAAATGAATAAAACAAAAATCTTGCTCTCACTCGCTCTCGCAAGGCTATGCCTTGTGGAATACTTATCGAAGTGTGGCTTATAATATGAATTAAGAAAGAAAAAATCAATGATCAACCAATTTTAACATCACAAAAGTATTTATCGGTACCAAAATAAACCAATAACAATAACCAACATAATCAAAAAATCATGAAATTAAAAATATTAAGTCTGATGGCGATGTTTCTTTTCGGAACCACTGCGGTTTTCGCCGACAACAAAACCGAATCATTTAAGGTGTATGGCAACTGTGGAATGTGCAAAAGCCGCATCGAAAAAGCAGCGAAATCGGTGGAAGGCGTTAGTGTTGCCACATGGGATAAGGTAACCAAAATGATCGAGGTGACCTTTGATGACACTAAAACGGATGTCGGGAAAATCAAAGAAGCCATCGTCAATGTAGGTCACGACACCGAAAAGCTAAAAGCCAAAGATGAAGTCTACAACGACCTTCCGGGATGCTGCTTATACGACAGAGAGGAAATCAAACCGGAACCAAAACAAGAGTAAACCGGGTCCCTGTCGATAGCATTCACGGGTATTTTATAAAACTATCGGATTAATCGTCCGATAGTTTTATTTTGACTAGTTTTAAATTAGCGACATTGTTAACAATAAGCATATATGTAATTAATTGTTTGTATACTTTCGCAAAGTTTTTTTGAAAGATACTTAAACTAGAAATTATTACAATGACCAGTGAAAGTTTAATCCTGTTTTTTATAGTAGCGCTCGTTCTGGTTGGTGGAGCAGTGCTGTTTTCTACTTTTATTGCACCAACTTCAAAAAATTTCCAGAAATCCGAGTCTTATGAATGTGGCGTTCCAACAAAAGGGGTCACCTGGTTACAGTTTAACGTGGGGTATTATCTTTTCGCCCTGCTTTTCCTCGTATTCGAGGTAGAAACTGTTTTCATTTTTCCCTGGGCCGTGGTAATGAAACAATTGGGCATGACGGCCTTTATCGAAATCGTCATTTTCTTTGTTATCCTTGGATTGGGCTTGTTGTATGCCTGGAAAAAACACGCGTTGATATGGGAATAAAATCGATGAAATATGAAGACTTCAAGGACAATGAAACCCTGGAGCTCTTTAAAAAAGAAGGTGGCAACGTGTTGCTATCAACCGTTGACTCACTGATAAACTGGGGACGCTCGAATTCTATCTGGCCACTGACCTTTGCGACAAGCTGTTGCGGGATCGAAATGATGGCTGCCGGTGCTTCAAGGCACGATTTTGCCCGTTTTGGCATCGAAGTATATCGCGCCAGTCCACGCCAGGCGGACGTAATCGTTATCGCGGGCACCATTACCAACAAGATGGCCCCGGTCTTGAAACGGTTGTACGATCAAATGGCCGATCCAAAATATGTTATCGCTATGGGTGCCTGCGCCATCTCAGGCGGTCCGTTTTTTTATAACTCGTACCACGTGATAAAAGGTGCCGACCATGTGGTTCCTGTGGATGTATATATCCCTGGTTGCCCTCCCCGCCCCGAAGCATTGCTTTACGGCGTGATGCAGCTTCAGCGTAAGATTCAATTGGAATCGTTTGGCCAACCGAACAAAACCGCCGCTGATTTATAAACTAAACAGATTCTGTTAAATGGAAAAAGAAAAATTGGAAGAAATCATTCTTAAGTTCATGCCGGATGCCGAAATAGCAACCGACAAGCAGTTTCTGACCGCGGAAGTTAAGAATGATCAAATTCACGCGCTGGCCAAATTCCTGAAAAACACAAAAGAAACCTTGTTCGACTACCTGTTCTGTGAAAGTGCCGTGGACTTCGGCGATCATTTCATGATGGTCTATCATCTCGACTCCACTACTTACAGGCATCAGGTCGTCATCAAAACAAAAATCACCGACAGGGAAAATCCTGTGGTAGATTCAGTATACGACATCTGGATGGGGGCCGAATACCACGAAAGGGAAATTTTCGATCTCTTCGGTATCGGTTTTAATAACCATCCCGATCTTCGCAAAATTTTTCTGGACAACGACTGGGTCGGATTCCCGTTAAGGAAAGATTACACAGATACCGTTAATATTGTTGAAAGGTAATGGCTATGGCAGAAGAAATTATAGGAGGAAAGTTAGAAGAACAAGAGTTCTCCATCAATATGGGTCCTCAACATCCTTCAACACACGGTGTTTTAAGGATGATGCTGAAACTCAAGGGAGAAACTGTGATGGAAGTGAAACCTCAGTTGGGGTATATTCACCGGGGCATTGAAAAAATGTGTGAGAAGATAACTTATCAGCAATCAATCCATCTCACCGACAGGCTCGATTATCTTTCGGCACATATCCTCAACGAGGCCGTTTGCCTCACCGTTGAAGATGCGCTGGGAGTGGAAGTCCCTGAACGGGTGAAATACATCCGAACCATCATGGGAGAATTAAACCGGATCGCTTCCCACCAGCTTTGGTGGTGTGCTTTCGGAATGGATTTGGGTGCATTGACATCCTTTTTTTATGGGTTGCGCGACCGGGAAAAAATTCTGGATATTTTTGAAAAATCGTGCGGTGCCAGGTTGCTGTTGAGCTACAACGTGCCCGGAGGGCTGATGTATGACATTCAACCCGATTTTCAAAAAGACGTAAAGGATTTCATTCAATATTTCAGAAAGAAACTGCCCGAATACGATGACCTTTTGACAGGGAATCCCATCATGCAACAACGTACAAAAGGGGTAGGATTATTAACCAAAGCACAGGCCATCGATTATGGAGTAACCGGTCCTTCGGGTCGTGGATCCGGATTTTCGTGCGATGTACGCAAGCATCAGCCATACAGCGCTTATTCAAAAGTAAACTTCAAAGAAATTTTATATACCGAAGGTGACTCGTTTGCCCGCTATCGGGTGCGCATGGATGAAATGTGGGAATCGATGTCGATTATTGAACAACTGATCGACAACATCCCGGAAGGTGATTTTGCCTTAAAAATGAAACCCATCATCAAATTGCCCGTTGGCGAATATTATACCCGCGTAGAAGCCGTACGTGGCGAGTTTGGTGTTTACATTGTAAGCGACGGGAACAAAAACCCACTAAGGATGAAATTCAGGTCGCCAAATTTTAGCAACCTGGCCGTAATAGATACCATGGCTTCAGGACAAAAAATTGCCGACCTGATCGCTATCGGAGGCTCTATGGACTATGTGATACCCGACATGGACAGATAAAAAGATACGATTTAACTGAGAAAATAATAACAGATGAAATTTGATATTTACGACCTGGGCTCATTTACCAGCAGCTTCGATCAACTGTTGATGGAGAATTTTTCTCCCTTTTGGGCAGTTGCTATCGAGATGGTTATTATCGGCATCGCTATCCTGGCGTTTTATGCCGTTGTTGGCCTCTACCTGGTTTATGCTGAACGCAAAGTCTGTGCTTTTATGCAATGCAGGGTTGGCCCCAACCGGGTGGGCCCGTACGGATTTTTCCAAACCATTGCCGACCTCATCAAGCTGTTGATGAAGGAGTTGATTCCAATAAAGAACGCGGATAAATTGCTTTTTAACATCGCACCATTCATCGTCATCATCGCCTCTTTCATGGCCATCGCCGCCATCCCGTTCGCCAAAGGACTCCATGCCATCGATTTCAATATCGGCATCTTTTACATCATGGCGG
>PCUL01000312.1:9036-9425 GCA_002771745.1 Bacteroidetes bacterium CG18_big_fil_WC_8_21_14_2_50_41_14 | reverse complement strand
TCGATGATTGGTGCCATGCGTAGTGGTGCACAGATCGTAAGCTATGAGCTTTCGGTAGGGCTTTCGCTCGTAACCATTGTGGTGCTGGCAGGCAGCTTGCAACTTTCCACCATCGTGGAGAGCCAGCGCGACGGATGGTTTCTTTTTACAGGACATATTCCTGCCGTGATCGCATTTCTGGTATTTTTAGTAGCCGCTACCGCCGAAACCAACCGCGGACCTTTCGACCTGGCAGAAGCCGAGTCGGAGCTCACAGCCGGTTTCCATACCGAGTATTCAGGGATTAAATTCGCTTTCTTTTTCCTGGCCGAATACATGAACATGTTTATCGTAGCCTCCATCGCGGCCACCATCTTTTTAGGCGGGTGGATGCCTTTCCATGTAGGCGG
>PCUL01000312.1:964-9008 GCA_002771745.1 Bacteroidetes bacterium CG18_big_fil_WC_8_21_14_2_50_41_14 | reverse complement strand
TACCTTCCTCCGGTTTTTTGGTATATCGGCAAAACCGCCTTCATCATTTTTATCATGATGTGGTTTAAATGGACTTTCCCGCGACTGAGGATCGATCAGCTCCTCACACTTGAGTGGAAATATTTGCTTCCAATCAACCTTGTCAATATCCTGGTCATGGCATTTGTAGTATTAATGGGCTGGCATTTTTAAGTTATGAAGAGTATTATTAATTATTTTAATGAGATATTTGGAGCAATCCGGGGCCTTTTAAAAGGGATGAAAGTTACTGGTTATTACTTTGTTCATCCGGGCCAGATTGTTACCGAGCAATATCCGGAGAACCGCGACACACTGAAAATGTTCGATCGTTTTAAAGGGGAAGTGGTGATGCCGCACAACGAAAAAAACGAACACCAATGTACGGCATGCGGTATTTGTGAAATGAATTGTCCCAACGGTTCCATCGAAATCATCAGCGAAATGCAGGTGTTGCCCGATGGGAAGAAAAAGAAAGTATTGTCGAAACACATCTACCATCTGGGCATGTGCACCTTTTGCAACCTTTGTGTAAAGACCTGTCCTTCAAATGCCATCATCATGGATCAGACCTTTGAACATGCCGTGTTCGACCGTGCAAAATTGACCAAAGTATTAAACCAACCGGGATCGGTGCTAAAGAAAGGGGTTGTAGAATGAGCATTCATGAACTGATGTTTTACCTGTTTTCGGGAATGATTCTATTATTCTCGGTGTTGACAGTTACCAGCCGCCGTATTTTAAGGGCCGCTGTGTACTTGTTATTTGTCCTGGTTTCCACGGCAGGAATCTATTTTATGCTGAACTACCAGTTTCTGGCAGCGGTACAGCTAACGTTGTATGCCGGCGGGATTGTTGTTTTGATCATTTTTTCAATTCTACTCACGAGCCATATCAGCCAAAAATTTGAACCCATTGGGGTTAAGAAAATGGTGTTTTCGGCTCTGGCTGTTGCTGCAGGAGCTTTGCTCAGTATTATGGCCATCCTTGATTACGGTTTCGACACGGTGGTAACTACCTCCCAAAATCCTGACATGGAGCTCATAGGTACCAGTTTGCTCAGCTACGAAAAAAACGGATATGTGCTGCCCTTTGAAGTCATCAGTGTTTTGCTGCTTGCAGCCATGGTGGCCTCTATCGTCATTGCTAAAAAAGAAAAATCAAAATAATATGCTATCAGAAATTCCATTGTCGTATTTCCTTGTCGTCAGTACCCTGATGTTTTTTATCGGCATCTACGGTTTCCTGACCCGGAGAAACCTGATCACCATTTTAATGGCGGTCGAATTGATCCTCAACTCGGTGAACATCAACTTTGTTGCCTTTAACCGGTATTTATTCCCAGATCAACTGGAGGGACATTTCTTTTCACTGTTTATTATTGCCGTTGCCGCCGCCGAAGCCGCTGTAGCCATTGCCATTATAATCAGCGTATACAGAAGATATTCCAACATTGATGTGGAAAGGGTCGACACCATGAAATTTTAATAACGATTAGTAAGACAAATAGAAATTTAAACGAATCGACTTACAATGATTGATTTTAGTTTTACCATATTAATTCCGCTGATTCCATTTATACTGTTCCTGTTGTTAGGGCTTACAAGCGGAAAAATGAAGCCGGTCCTGTCGGGCTATATTGGTACCCTGGGGTTGTCGGTAGTAACCGTACTTTCCTACTTCACGGCTTATCAATATTTTTTTAACCGGGAGGCCGGTGCCGGTGTTTTCGAAAAGATTATTCCTTTTCATACCGTTTGGATCCACCTCACAGAGAAACTTCATGTCGATTTGGGTATTTTACTCGATCCTATATCGGTGATGATGCTGGTGGTCATTACCACCGTCTCGTTAATGGTTCACATCTACAGCATGGGTTATATGAAAGGCGATAAAGGATATTCCCGGTTTTACGCCTTTTTATCTTTGTTCAGTTTCTCGATGTTGGGTTTGGTGGTGGCTCCGAACATTTTCCAGATGTACATCTTTTGGGAACTGGTTGGTGTGTCTTCGTATCTGCTCATCAGTTACTACTACGAAAAACCTTCCGCCGTATCGGCAGGAAAAAAAGCATTTATCGTCACCCGGTTTGCTGATCTGGGTTTCCTTGTCGGGATACTGACGTTGTCGTACATCAGCGGGACTTTTGATTTTGTCTCACTTACCGATCCACAAGGGGCTCTGATTACACAAGGCACCTCCTTAACTTTTATGGGAATATCGGCACTCACCTGGGCACTTACCCTCATTTTCATGGGAGGTGCCGGTAAATCGGCTATGTTCCCGTTACACATCTGGTTGCCCGATGCCATGGAAGGCCCCACCCCTGTTTCGGCTCTGATTCATGCGGCCACCATGGTGGTTGCCGGGGTTTACCTGGTAGCCCGTTTGTTTCCGTTGTACTATTTTGTAGCTCCCGATGCACTGACCATTGTCGCGTATGTTGGAGGATTTACCTCGCTATTTGCCGCGGTTATTGCTTGTACGCAAACCGATATAAAAAGGGTGCTTGCTTTCTCAACCATGTCGCAGATTGGTTACATGATGCTGGCGCTCGGGGTTTCAGGTTATGGCGGAGAACATGGCCTTGGTTACATGGCTTCCATGTTCCATTTGTTTACACATGCCATGTTTAAAGCCTTGCTTTTCCTTGGTGCAGGAGCCATCATCCATGCCGTGCACACCAACAACATGAACGAAATGGGTGGATTAAGAAAATACCTGCCCATCACACACATAACATTCCTGATCGCTTGTTTGACAATTTCAGGGATTCCCCCATTTTCAGGATTCTTCAGTAAAGATGAAATTCTGGTAGCCGCCTTCGAGAGCAACAGGTTCCTTTTCTTTGTTGAATACGCCGTTGCAGGCATCACTGCTTTTTATATGTTCCGTTTGTATTTCAATGTTTTCTGGGGCAAAAGCACCCATTATCACCACACACCACACGAATCACCGTTCACCATGACCGTTCCATTAATGGTATTGGCGTTGGCTTCTATGTTCACGGGTTTTATTCCATTTAACGACCTGGTGACTTCAAACGGTGAAGCGTTTACGCTGCACACAAACTGGTCGGTAGCTATTCCCTCGGTGCTCATTGGTATGGCTGGCATTGCACTGGCCTGGGTTTTTTACAAAAAAGAAACCGCTATCCCCGACCAATTGGCTACGACACTCAGTTCTCCGTACAAGTGGTCTTTCAACAAATTCTACATCGATGAAGTGTACCTTTTTGTTACCAAGAAAATTATTTTCGACCGCGTTTCGGAACCCATAGCCTGGTTCGACCGCCATGTAGTGGATGCTTCCATGAACAGAATTGCCTGGGTAACCAATTTAGCCTCTGACCAGATTAAAGGATTACAATCAGGACAGTTACAGAAATACGGTTTCGTATTTATTTCAGGCGTGATTATTTTAACTTTCGCATTTGTTTACTTTTTGTTTAACTAGTATATAAGATGGATTTTTTAACCCTATTCGTAGTTGTTCCTGTGTTAACGATTATTGGAATTGTTTTCACAAAGAACATGAAGCAAACAAGGCTGGTTTCGGCTGTTGGAATGAGCATTCAGCTGGTTTTAGCCGTGGCCCTGGTTTTTATGTACCTGGCCGAACGAAAAGCCGGCAATGCCGCGGAGATGCTTTTCTCGCATTCCTATGTTTGGTTCGAAAGCTTAAATATTAACTACATCGTTGGTGTTGATGGAATTTCGGTGGCCATGATCCTGCTTACGGGTATCGTGGTATTGACGGGAGTATTTGCTTCGTGGAAGGTCGATTTCTTGCCCAGGGAGTTTTTTATTTCACTGATTTTTCTTTCTTCCGGGGTATTTGGGTTTTTCATTTCGCTCGATCTATTTACCATGTTCCTGTTTTATGAGGTAGCGGTGATTCCTATGTATCTTCTAATTGGAATCTGGGGAACCGGCCCCAAAGAGTATTCGGCCATGAAACTCACCCTGATGTTGATGGGTGCCTCGGCACTGCTGCTGGTTGGTATTTTGGGAATTTATTTCAATTCAAATGCAGGGGGCGGCGAACTCACTTTTAACATCATGGAAATTGCCAAAGTAAAAATCCCGATGGATGCCCAGCGCATGTTTTTCCCCATGACATTCATTGGCTTTGGCGTGCTGGGAGCACTTTTCCCGTTTCATACCTGGTCGCCGGATGGTCACGCCTCCGCCCCCACTGCCGTTTCTATGCTTCACGCGGGCGTTCTGATGAAACTTGGCGGCTACGGAGCCTTTAGGGTAGCCATGTTTTTATTGCCCGAGGCAGCTCAGGAAATGGCCTGGATCTTTTTAATCCTGACAAGTATCAGCGTGGTGTATGGAGCCTTTGGCGCCATTTTCCAAAAAGACTTAAAATATATCAATGCCTATTCATCGGTAAGCCACTGCGGACTGGTTTTGTTTGCCATCCTGATGATGAACAAGGCAGCACTCAACGGAGCCATCCTCCAAATGATCTCACACGGATTGATGACAGCCCTTTTCTTCGCCTTAATCGGGATGATTTACGGAAGAACACATACCCGAATGATCGACCAATTGGGTGGCCTCATGAAGGTCATGCCGATTCTTTCAGTTTCTTATGTAATAGCAGGTCTGGCTAACTTAGGCCTACCCGGATTAAGTGGATTTGTCGCCGAAATGACCATCTTCTTTGGAGCCTTTCAACATCCTGATATGTTCCACCGCATCCTCACCATCACCGCAGCCGCCTCCATCGTGATCACAGCGGTGTATATTTTACGGGTAGTAGGGCAAATTCTCTATGGGCCAATTACCAACGAACACTATTTAAAACTGGATGACGCGCATTGGTACGAACGCGTTTCGACCGGCGTACTCATTTTCGCCATCGCCGGTATCGGTTTGGCACCGCTATGGCTTTCAGACATGATCAACGACAGTTTGAACCCCATTGTAAACCAGCTGATGCAGGCAATTGTTAAATAACCGAATTTTAAAGATATGAACCTGGAAAGTTTTCTTTTGATGAGGCATGAAATCATGCTGACCATCGCGCTGCTGATTATTTTAATTGCCGAATTATCGACAGAAAATAAAAAGAGCATCATCAACTTGTCCATCATCCTGATGTTGATCACCACCATTGTTGGTTTTTTTCCTGTACCTGAAGGAACCCTCTTCGGAGGCATGTATCAAACCAGCCACATGACTGTGCTGATGAAAAACATCCTGAATATCGGAACCCTGATCCTGTTTCTGCAGGTGGCCGAATGGATCAGGCAACCTCAGTACAGCAACAAAGTCAGTGAGTTTTATTTATTGATACTCTCAACGCTCATCGGGATGAACTTCATGATTTCGTCAGGGCATTTCCTGATGTTTTACATCGGGCTCGAACTCGCCACCATCCCAATTGCCGCCCTGGCTGCATACGACCGCGCCAAAAACATCAGCGCTGAAGCAGGGATCAAATTGATTCTTTCTTCGGCCTTGTCATCAGGGATCATGCTTTATGGACTTTCGGTACTTTACGGAACCATCGGCTCGTTGTATTTCCCCGAAATGTCGACCGCCTTTATGAACACACCCTTGCATACCTTAGGCTTTATCTTTTTCTTTGCCGGTATGGGATTTAAAATCTCCCTGGTACCTTTCCATTTGTGGACCGCCGACGTGTACGAAGGAGCACCTATCAATGTGTCGTCCTACCTGTCGGTGATTTCAAAAGGGGCCGCCGTTTTTATTCTTACCATTGTATTGTACACGGTTTTCCACTCCATCGCACCCATGTGGAAAAACCTACTGTACGTGATGGCCATTTTAACCATGACCATTGGTAACCTGTTCGCGTTAAGGCAAAAGAACCTGAAACGTTTTCTGGCTTTCTCCTCCATTGCACAAGCCGGATTTATCTTGTTGGGGATTATTGACGGCAGTGTCATGGGCATGGCCTCAGTACTGTATTTTGTTTTGATTTACATATTCACCAACCTGGGGGCTTTCGGAGTGGTTTCGGCCATCTCGGTAGCCACCGGAAAAGAAAATATGGACGACTACAACGGGTTGTACAAAACCAACCCAAACCTGAGCCTGTTGATGATGTTGTCGCTGTTTTCGCTGGCCGGAATCCCACCTGTAGCAGGGTTTTTTGGAAAATTTTTCCTGTTCGCCTCCGCGGCCAACTCTGGTTATTACTGGCTGGTTTTTATCGCCGTAATCAACGCCACCATTTCATTGTATTATTACCTGCTGATCGTGAAAGCCATGTTTATCAACAACAGCGAAAATCCCATCGCCTATTTTAAAAGCGGGTTAACTACACGAATCGGCTTGTTGATGTGCATGGTCGGGATCTTTGCAATCGGTTTATACAGCCCGCTTTACGAGTTTATCAGGATGTTCAGCATTGGAATGTAAATTTTTTGAATCAAAACGCTATGTCATTAAATAAAGGAAAACATATAGTCCAGGAAATCGATGGTGTACTTTGTACCTTGGTGGAATCAGGTTTAAACCCTGAGCGGGTCAGGTTCTTATCCGAACTCCTGACATACAATCAGTTTGAGGTAAAAGTGGCTAAGTTGGCGGGTGTAGAAGGCCAGTCGGACACCTTTGTGTTGGGTGTTACCGATCTGGTGTTTAATCCCGTCATCAGTGTTTTTGGTAAAATGTTACGACGTCCCGATGGAGGACGCGTTTCCCCTTCTTACTGGAATCAGGAAACGGAGGTGGATCGACTCCCCTACTTCGACTACCGGGATAAAAACCCGGAGGCCATCAACGAGGATGATTTCATGCCCAATCCATGGGCTTACAGAACCATCTAAAGCCTGTTGGTGTTGCTTTAATCTTTTTTCCTGACTCTTTCTCGATTAAGCGTAGCGGTAATGAGGGTGGCTACTGGAGGCGGTTCGTCGTTCAAAAAAGATTTAAAAATTGAACTGTCTCCGTGCCTACGGTAGATTCACCTACCGTAGGTAGATTCACCTACCGTAGGCAGGTAAACCGGCAATCAAGCTATCAATCAGGGCCTGCCTGCCTCTGGCGTGGAATGATGAAGTTTGACCCCGTAAAGTTTTCGGGGTCGACATTCGAAAATACTCCAACCTTCCAGGTTGAAAAAAACCTGGAAGGTTATCACATCTAAACAGGATCAATCTCCACAACCTCCCATCGCTCAAAAAATAAATCGTCAAAATAATGACTCTAAAAATCAAACCAATACAATTAATTCCTAGATTTACCCCACCAAACACCCGATGATCCAATTACAATGAAAAATGAAACCGATTTAACTAATTTTAAACGATTGAAAATGGGTAGGTTATTAATTATAAAGAGGTTAAAAAAAAAGGTAATAGATAAATAACTGCTAGAGGTGGGTTTATACGCCCGTTAGGGGGCATATTAAAACAACATTGTAAGAGCATAAAGATGAATATCTTAATAAAAGAGTCAGGGTATATCAGTATTTAACTGTCTTATTTATATAACTTAAAAAAAACTCTCATGTTGAAGAAAGGAATTCTAATTTTCATATTGGTTATTGGAATAGTTAGCCCTTCTATTCTTCTCAGTCAATATCAATTTAAAGCGAATGAATTTATCAAAGAAGATTCGATGAACCTGGCAATTTTTGAACTTGATTTTCAAAGCTATGAATTTAATGAGGCCAATGTTACTTATTATCCTTTATGTGATTGTTGCGACTATTATAACTTACCATTTAGTATTGAATTTGTTAGCCCAACTGATTTTGGTCATATTAATTTTAAATACATCCCTGAAAATTCCACACTATTTTATGCAACTATTGTTTGGATGGGCCAAGGTGAAATTTATTATCCAGACCAATTTCTCCCAGCAAACTCTTTTGAGAGAACCAACAATCATATTCCACTTCTGGAGAATGCCCAATATTATGACCGTTGGTTAATCCCTGAATATTACTCATGGACTCAATACAAACAAAAAGCTGACTCCGCCTGGCTCTCAATAGACTCTCTATTAATTATTAATGAATTTGCTGAATATCCATATCG
>PCUL01000312.1:737-911 GCA_002771745.1 Bacteroidetes bacterium CG18_big_fil_WC_8_21_14_2_50_41_14 | reverse complement strand
GGAAACGAATATCTAACTATAGGTGAAACTATTAGAAAGGATAATACTACATTAGAAATTAACCCGAATCCTACTTCAGGGACAATTCATATTAGCAATTATCAATACCTTCAGAATTGGCCTTATGAAATCATCAACACAGAGAATAGAATTGTATTGAAAGGTCGAATATTG
>PCUL01000312.1:455-710 GCA_002771745.1 Bacteroidetes bacterium CG18_big_fil_WC_8_21_14_2_50_41_14 | reverse complement strand
GATAATGGAATCTATATCATCAGGCTATGGTCTGAATATGTGTATATTACAAGAAAAATAGTATTAGCTAAATAAATACGCCCCCTAACAATGCATTATACTTTATGGCGGGTTACGTTTTGAATATGAACATTTTAGTTTCAAATAAAATCATCGTGGACAGGAAGATTTGTCTTTTAAAGTCCGCCACAAAGCATATGCATGCCCGTTAGGTTTTATTATAAAAGATCAAAGATGAATCAAATAGATTATAAA
>PCUL01000312.1:0-425 GCA_002771745.1 Bacteroidetes bacterium CG18_big_fil_WC_8_21_14_2_50_41_14 | reverse complement strand
TTATTTCTCTTAATTACTTGTTTAACGATTTTAGTGGTGATATATGGGTATAGATTTATTATGGTTTTAAGTGATTCGGCATCTATTCAAAAAGACTTAGAAAATAATGAATATTGCATATTTGTTTATACGGACTTTGATAATACGGATTTAAGTTGTATCGATAAAAAGCTAGATAATGGATGTGATTATACTGTTTCTTTTTCTCGTAGAGAAATAGTATTACCATACAAAGAATTGACCGTTTCATGTAACTATAAGATTAACTTGAACGGGAACTTGGAAATTTACAATTGTGATACACTAAGAGAAAGATTTGAAAAAGAGTACAGTCTATCCACAACAAAAAGAGGAATTAATATTCTTAAAGACGATTTTCGGATATCAGCTGACCGAATTGATTAAAAATAACAAAACCTAACATT
>PCUL01000408.1:3686-3903 GCA_002771745.1 Bacteroidetes bacterium CG18_big_fil_WC_8_21_14_2_50_41_14 | reverse complement strand
CCCTGTCAATTTGATAGCAGCAGGATGCAGGTTAAAATAGCCTCAGTTGATGGCTATCAATTCTTTATCAACGAAGTCACTGAGTTCATCCAAATGAAATTCACCTTAAATTTAAGCGTGAACCCGTTTTTTCAGGATACCATCGCCGTTTCCGATCAACTCTGTGTTTCTGTCGGCTTTGATCTCCAAAGTCCTGATTATGCTAAAACGCTCACCC
>PCUL01000408.1:0-3627 GCA_002771745.1 Bacteroidetes bacterium CG18_big_fil_WC_8_21_14_2_50_41_14 | reverse complement strand
CCTTTTACAACGTGTTTACCAATTCCGATTTTAGTTTCTTTTATAATAATGATCTGGGAGTCATTGCTTTCAAAGATAAAAACAAACACCTTTGGGTACTGGATAAAATAGAAAAGTATTGATAAGCAGTGATGCAAAAAAGTTAAAAAATGAACAAAAAAATACCCATGGGCGTAATCCATGGGTATTTTTCTAACCTCTGTAGGTTGAATCTAGTTTTTAAGAAGCTTGGTCACTTCCATTTTGTTGGAGGTGGTAACCCTTAAAAAGTACATTCCGGAAGGCATATTGGCCAATACATCATCCAGATCGATTCTGTTGTTACCGGGTGATAGCCTTTTTGAGATTTGAGTAACCGCTGTTCCGTTCAACGTGGTCAAAATGAAATGAACCACTTCTGTCTTGTCCAGGTTTAAAATTACCGACACCTGATTTGAAAAGGGATTCGGGGTTACCTTTCTGATCAGTTGATTGTCAGATTTATGTGGAATGTTTACCGATGTGATCAACCAGGAAGCTTGGACGAAATCAGGAATTCCCCAGCCCATATAATTGTCAGGATTAGTAGCCATTGACCCGCTTTGTTTAATCACTTCCTGTATCTCCATCACGTTCAATTCCGGAAAAGCCTGCCACAAACAGGTGACCATCCCGGTCATGATGGGTGAAGCGAAGGAAGTGCCAAATCCGCCTCCTGCATTAATTTCATCGCTTCCGCTGGCAACGGTTGCTCCTGCACCACAGGCCATCACGGTAGGTTTTATGCGGCCATCCACCGTTGGGCCTATCGAGCTAAAATACACCCTGGTATCATCAAGCCAAACGGCTCCAATCGACATTACACTATCTGCATCGGCAGGAGCGCCATTCCATGGAAAGTCTGAGTCGCCTGAATTTCCGGCACTGTTGCAAATCAGGATGCCTTTGGAGGCTGCAATATCGGCAGCTTGTGTACAGATCGCGGAATTTCCATCCAAATCCTCATAGGTATTGTCCCATTCAGGCATATCATAACCAGCATAACTCAACGAGCTGTTGATCACATCAACGCCAACACTGTCGGCATATTCGGCTCCTGATAGCCAGTTAAACTCTTCAATAAAGTTCTCTGTTGGCGCATCTTCGGTACGAAGTAACCAATAGCTGGCTTTTGGGGCTGTTCCTATCATCTCACCGGGTAAATTGGCACCCATGCACGAAAGTACACTCTTGCCATGATAGTGCTCGGTATAGACATTTCCCCCTGGGTTTACAAAATCCTTTGTGCCCAAAACCTGGCCGTTCGCGAATAAGCTGTCGAAGGCAGGGTGAATATCAGCGTACTCAAATCCGGCATCCAGCACACCAATCACCATCCCTTGTCCCTGAAATCCCTTGTCATGCAGGTTAATGCCATTTAACTGTTCAATCTGCCCGTAAGCACTCCCATAATTAAGTGTGGATACATCCCTGTTAGATGGTGTTATGTGCTCATGTTCAGTAGCCAACATTTCTTCAACTTCAAAAAAGGGTTTAATTTTTGCTGAATTATTGATTAAAAATGAACGCGTGGAGGCAACATAGGGAAGGGCCTCTATTTGAGTAATCAAATCGGGATTGGTGGTAAAAACGGTAACTCCGTTTAACCAACGGGTCGCGTTAAGCAGTTCAACACCAATTTCGGCTACACCTTGCAAATATTGAGGGTTTACAGGAATATCTTTTTCGTCGATGGCAATTCCCTGTTTTGTCCTTCTGTCGATAGCCCGTTGGGTCAGGAACTGCAAAGGATCATTTATGCTATAGGGTGAGTTGTTTTTATCAGTAAACTGAACATAATACTTATCGGGGGCGATTTGAGCCCAACCACCCATGATGCCCAATATCATGGCAAACAAAAGTAAGTTTCTAATTTTCATATAGTTAATTTTATCTAATTGAAGAGACAATACAGGGAACCATGTGGTTGCTTCCAAAACATCCCAATTTGCGGCAAAGAAAAGCAAATTTTGTATTCCCTGGTTTTCTAAATGCTGCATGGATTGGTGTGACGCCAAAAATAACCTGTAATCTTTTTTCTTTTCGCCCATTATCCCTACTTTTGGTTGATAAAAACCATTGATATTGATCCCAATGACCAAAGACACTTACACCATCCGCCAAATGACGGAGGAAGAAATCCCTCTCGCTGTTGAATGGGCAGCCCGCGAAGGCTGGAACCCGGGTTTATACGATGCATCCTGCTTTTATGCAGCCGACCCCACAGGTTTTTTAATTGGTGAACTCAATGGAAAGATGATTGCCTGTAAATCAGCCGTTAAGTACGGCGATGACTTTGGGTTTATGGGATTTTACATGGTGGCTCCCGAATACCGCGGCAAAGGCTATGGTTATGAAATCTGGAAGCAGGGTCATGATTCTCTGGCAGGGCGCGTTGCAGGCATGGATGGTGTGGTGGAACAGCAACCCAATTACCGCAAATCGGGCTACCGGCTGGCTTATCGCAATATACGCATGGAAGGAAAGGCCACTGGAATGAGCGTGGAAAATGTTCATTTGATACCAGCTTCCGAAGTGTCGTTCGATTCGTTAGTCAAATACGACAGACAGTATTTTCCGTCCGAACGAAGCAAATTCCTGGAGTGTTGGATTCAGCAACCAGAGAGTCTTGCACTCACTTATGTGGAGAAGGGGAGCATTCTGGGTTTTGGCATGATCAGGAAATGCAGGGTAGGGTATAAAATAGGTCCTTTGTTCTCTGAAAGCGAAAATATTGCCAACCTCCTCTCCTGTGCACTTTTTGGGTTTCCACCAGAGGATGAGCCTGTTTTTCTGGATATTCCCGAACCCAACGAAGCCGCACATAGACTCGTGGAGCGATATAAGATGAAAAAGGTTTTTGAAACTACACGCATGTATTTCGGACCACCTCCGATTCAAAATATCAACCACGTTTTTGGTATTACTACTTTTGAGTTGGGGTAAACAAAACAGCCTGTTTTATTGGGCTTACAGCCAAAATTAATTTGTTCACCAGTGTACAAAAAAGTGTACGATACCGAACGTTTGTATCCTCGACATTTATCTTTAAGTCATATAATAGTCAGGATTAGTTATTGTTATGGAATATGGCATAAGTTTAGTTAACGAAAGTTAACAAAAACTGATTCAATGGACCGAATGATTGAAAAGAAAAAGTGGACTTCCAAAAAAATTGGAATGTTGGTAGCCATTTCATCCTTTGTGGTTTTGGTGGCTTATCTGTTGTTTTTTCGCGACAAAGCTGCCAAACTGTACGTCAACAAAAATGAACTCACCATTGCAACTGTACAGCAAAGCAAGTTTCAGGAGTTTATTCCCATCGATGGGGTGGTTTTTCCAAAAGAGACTTACTATATTGATGCCATCCAGGGTGGTGTGGTAGAGGCTATTTTTGCCGAAGACGGCGACATGGTGCAGAAAGGCGATACCTTGTTAAAGCTGTTGAACACTTCCATGGAGTTGAGTTATATGGAACAGGAAACCAGGATGCTGGCCGAGATTAACAACCTGCAAAACACGCGTTTGTCGTTGGAACAGAACAAATATATTCGTCAAAAGGAAATTGTACAACTGGAGTATCAAATTGATGTGGCGCAACGCGAATTC
>PCUL01000398.1 GCA_002771745.1 Bacteroidetes bacterium CG18_big_fil_WC_8_21_14_2_50_41_14 | reverse complement strand
TACTGAACGCATCCTGCGTGCCGCTTTTGAGCACGCAAAAAAATACAACTATAAATCGGTTACTGTTTGCGAAAAGCCAAACGTCATCAGGGAAACTTCCGGTATGATGTACAAAATGGCCCAGCAGATGCAAAAAGCCGACTATCCCAATATTGAGTTATGGAATACCAACATTGACGCACAGATGATGTGGCTGACCAAAAATCCTGAAGATTATGGCGTAATTGTGGCGGGTAATATGTTTGGCGACATCGCTTCGGATGGTTTTGCAGGACTCATTGGCGGACTTGGATTTGCCTGTTCGGCACAATTCAACGACAGTGGAATTGGCGTTTTCGAACCCACACATGGATCAGCGCCAAAATATGCTGATTTTCCCGTATCCATTGTTAATCCCATCGCGATGATTGAATCGGCCTGTATGATGCTCGATTTCATCGATGAAAATGCCAGGGCAGCTAAAATACGCAAGGCGATTGCTGAAGTAATTGCCGAAGGTCGGGTGCGTACCTATGACATGATGAAAATGCGTGGTAAAGCCAATGTGATTGAACACGGAGCCGCTTCCACCAAACAAATGTCAGATGCCATCATCGCTAAACTTTAATATAGTTAAAACAGATCAATAGCAAATAAAGGTATGGATAAAAAAGTGCATCAATTGTGGCCTGAGTTGGATTGGATTCAAAATAAGGAATTAAGGGAGCAGACGGCCAAAACCTGGGAGTTGGCACTCAAAAAAAGCGTTTTAACTTCAGATGACTTGAACAGGATTCCATTTACACTCCTGTGCGGGCCGGATCTGAAAGTTACCTTCATGGACCACAAGCGTTCGGTGGTGCACATCGCCAAAGATGCGGGTGATAAAATCAATGACATGTATCATGGCGAATTGCCTGTGGATATTGATGTATTGGTGGCAGGAGCCATATTGGCCGATGTGGGTAAATTACTCGAATACGAACTCAACGATCAGGGCAAAGCTGTTCAGGGGACTTATGGAAAATACCTGCGGCACCCGTTCTCAGGTGTAAGTTTGGCCGAAGAAGCAGGTGTTCCGGCAGAAGTCTGTCACATCATCGCAACACATGCCGGTGAAGGCGATATGGTCAAAAGAACCACAGAAGCCTACCTGGTGCATCATGCTGATTTTATGACTTTTTTACCTTTTAAGGAAAGGTTAATTGTTTAGGTTAATTCATTTTCAATAAAAAGCCTGGAATTCGTCCCGGGCTTTTTTATATCTCCTTGTTGACCACCAAGGCAAAATAATCATCTTCTAGCGGAAGATACCCATGCTCGTAACAAAAGTAATAAACCCGCTTTTCCTTGGTTTTATATACATGGGTAAAATACTTAAAGTTATACCCGTGTTGTTCCAACTGATGTTTTTTAACCTTTGATTTTCCATCAGGAGTCAGCTCTTTGAGAATATTTCTGTTTTTACGCAAGATGCTGTTAATGTTCCTGATATATGAATCGTCATCACGGTTTTCCCTGTTGTGATAGGCATTCCGACACTGATCGCTACAGAATTTTTTATCGATCCGGCCTAAAAGTCTTGTACCACACTCCAAACATGCATGTTCCATAACCTTGTTTTTGCACCAAAGTTAAAAAAAAGCTCAACAAAACAAACCATCCCAACTCTATATTACTTTTATATATAGTCGGGATGGTGGTTCAATCATCTTGAAGCATTATCAATGGGCTTACTTTTTAAGCCATTTTCGAGAGGTTTGTTTTCCGTCCATCTGAACAGTAATGAGATAGTACCCTGGACTAAAACCTGACACATCCAGCTGATTTGATTGTTGATCGGCTAAAAATTTCATCATCAAGCGTCCTTGCAAATCCACCATGCGGATGTCAGCACCTTGTGGAACTTCGACAGTAAGAAAATCAGCTGCCGGATTGGGATAAAGCTCCAGGCTCTTTGCAAGGTCGAAAGTCTCAACACCATCAAGCTGATCGACCATAAATCCGTTTCCGAGCACCAGGTCATCTACCCAAACATCATAAGAACCAACGGTTAAATCATTTGCAATGGTGACTGAAACAGTGAGCTCCGTGTTGCTCTGGACAGTTATTCCAGTAGCTTCGAAAAACACTCCTGGATCATTGTGGTAAACAAACCGAACGTTAGATACACCATTTTGCCATTCGGTATCCTGCCCTGAAATGCTGAGATCACCACTGAAATCAAGGGGAGCATGATCGGGGTCAACACCGGTAATTGCAGGGTTCAATATTAATTCATTCACCGTTAGTGAAGAGGTATAGATGATATCGCCATTGTTGTTACCATTGCCATTGGCTGCATTAAACGCAGCATAAAACCGTACCGTACCCGAGGCAGGGGCAGTCCAATCCACCGTCCAGGAATTAGAGTTCCCCGTGGGGGCGGTACCAGCTAACTTATGGGTTACTGACTTACCACCATTGGCTAATTGTGTACGAGTTACGTCTGTAATGACGAAAGTTCCGATTTTGGCACCAGACACATTTTCAGAAGTGAGCTCAAAACCAAATTTTACCACCCCGGGATGAACACCGGTAGCGGTTACCTGATAAGTTTCACCAGGAGTATAACCTGAAAAAGGAATGGTGGATGTAATCCAGGAGGATTGAGATTGAGCCGTTCCGGCGTGGCAATCCGTACAGGTTGATCCCCCATCGCCGGGAGACCCGGTTTTACCTCCCGGGCTTCCGGTAACATAGCTAAAGAGTACCAGCGACACCGGTAAGGTAAGGACAAGCAGAAATTGATAAAGCTTTTTCATTTTTGCTATAATTTAGAATTATTATAAATAGACGACAAAATAACAGCAATTCAACCACATATCAAAACAAGTAAAGAAGAAATAACATTTTTTTAACAGCCGTTTAAAAGTAATCGACCCTTCATCCGGATAATAAATTCTAACTCAGTAAAATAAATTAAAGCAAGTAAAATTAAATTAAAATCCAATTATCAAATTTACTATTTTTGCACGCAATTAACCAGTAAACAATTGATTACGGCACATAGTGATTTGACAGAAATAATCCTTTGGCATGTAATTAAAGTGTAGTAAGGTCTATTTTAAAAATTCAGAATGAATAAAATGATGGTGCTTTTAAGCGTATTTAACCTGCTGATGCTTGGAATCTTCGCTCAGACATCAAACCGCTTTGCAGTGAAATCAGGGCACATCGAGTACAAACTCACAGGAAATATAACCGGTATTAAAAGTGTATGGTTCAACGATTACGGCTACAATTCGTATGAGGAAACTAGGGTGAAGAGGGTGACAATCATGCTTGGTGTAAAGAGTGAATCCACAGAACATAAACTTGTCATTATAACAGGCACGGAGGTATATCACATAGATCTGTTAGATAAAACAGGCACAAAAATGAAAAATGAGTTTTCCGACCTGAGCCAGCAGCTCATAAGTCAAATGACTGAAGATGAGCGAAAACAAATGGGAAAAGAACTCCTGAACAGCATGGGAGGCAACCTCGTTGGCACCGAAAAAATACTTGGCAAAACATGCGATATTGTGGAAGTTTTGGGCACCAAATCATGGATCTATGAAGGTGTAACACTAAAATCAGAAGGCAAGGTTATGGGCATCGAAGCAAATGAAATTGCTGTAAAATTCGAAGAAAACATCCACATTCCAACCAGTAAGTTCGAAGTGCCCAAAGGAATTGTGATTGAAGACCTCACCCAGATAACACATGATTTAATGGTGGGAACCTATGACGAAAATGGGGATTACATTGAGAATGAACAGAAATATGGCAATGACGAAGAAATGGATGTTGCTGAGGTTTCATATTTGTTTGAAGACTTTAAAAAAGTAGTTCTCGATTTTAACCCGGCAGGATATACCCGTGGAATGATCCTGAATCAGGAAGGACAACATTTTGCACTATACATGAAGGGGATGAATCAAATGGTAACCGTGATTGCCACTTCCATGGAAAATGTGGATAGTCAGGAAAGTGAATTTTCTGGTTTTGAAGAATTTACTCATCATGGACGCACCATGCGCTATGGATTATTAGAAGAAGACGGAACAACCAGCAATGCATTGCTTATCAAATATAACAACCATGATATGTATATCATACTCATGGCTCTTCCTGCCAATGATAAAAACACCCTGCTTAATTGGGCTGATGGGCTTGATTTTTAACAATCTATGCTTATAACAGGTTTTGATAAAATAAAAAAAAAGTCCTTTAAACCAATGGTTTAAAGGACTTTTTGTAGCGGGATCGAGAATTGAACTCGAGACCTCCGGGTTATGAATCCGACGCTCTAACCAACTGAGCTACCCCGCCGATTTGAGGGTGCAAAAATAAAAAAAAGGACAACTAAACCAACGCCATCCCCATTTTTTAATTGCATTATACTCATTTTCGCCATAATTTCTTCTTCTAATGCTTAATAGTGATGGAATTCCTCATTTAGTATCTTTGACAAAAATTGATAAAATGATTAAATGTTCCATCATTCTTCTCGGCTTTTTGCTCCATTCCGGTTTCATTGTAGCTCAGCAGGAAAAACAAGATCCTGATCGCGGGTACCATGTGCGGGTTGGCGATGTAGCCCCTCCCCTAACCCTGATCCTAACCACCGGCGACACCATCACCCTCGCCAACTTGCACGGAAAGGTAGTTTTACTGCAGTTTACCGCCAGTTGGTGTTCTGTTTGCAGGAAAGAAATGCCTCATCTGGAAAATGAAATTTGGCAACCCAACAAAAACAAGGATTTCATTCTGATAGGTGTGGATTATGACGAACCATTGGATCAGGTGGAAGACTTTGTAACGCAAATGAAAATCACCTATCCAATGGCTTTAGATCCCGGTGGAGAACATTTTAGTCGTTTCGCTTACCAAAAAAGTGGTGTAACCCGCAATGTGGTCATCGACAGAGAGGGAAAAATTGTTTTCCTCACCCGCTTGTACGATCCCACCGAATTCAACGAAATGAAAAAGACAATAAACGAATTGCTTAATTAGTAACACCTTATATATTCCAGGATTCCCGACTTAAGATTTTCTTTTATAGATCTCAAATGTGTAATCAAAATCATTTTGAGGATCACCGGTAATTTTTTCCTCCGAAATCAATTCCCATTCATTCTCCGGAATTTCCGGAAAAAAGGTATCGGCTTCGAATTCTTTAAACACACGTGTGATATACAACCGGTTTGCTTTTGGTAAAAATTGCGCGTAGATAGAACCACCACCAATGATGAAATTCTCTTTATCGACCGGCATTTTTGCAATGGCATCCTCTATGGAATAGGCCATTACGCACCCATCGATGGTTTCACCAGGAATATCAGTCAAAACCATATTCATACGATTGGGTAGTGGCCGTGTGGGCAGTGAAAAATAAGTCCTTTTCCCCATCACCACAGGATTTCCCTGGGTGATACGCTTAAAGTATTTTAAATCGGCCGAAATATGCCACAGCAGATTATTGTCTTTTCCGATGGCCTGGTTGGCAGCAATGGCCACAATAATGGAAATATCTTTTTTTTCTTTCATCAAAATCATAATTAACTAAACAGAAACTTCCCCTTTTATGTGGGGATGCGGTTGATAATCGGTCAGTTCAAAATCCTCAAACTGAAATGAAAACAGGTCGTTTACTGTCTGGTTGATGTTCATATTGGGAAGCTTACGTGGTTCCCGGCTCAACTGGAGTTTCACCTGATCCATATGATTCAAGTAGATGTGTGCATCACCAAACGTATGAACAAAATCACCTGGTTTTAAACCCGTTACCTGAGCCATCATCATGGTCAGGAGCGCATAGGAAGCAATGTTGAATGGCACGCCCAAAAAGATGTCGGCACTTCGCTGATACAATTGGCAAGAGAGTTTTCCATTCGAAACATAAAACTGAAACCAGGCATGACAGGGTGGTAAGGCGGCCCTGCCCAGAGCTACGTTTTCTGAAAAGGTTTTCCCCGAAAGGGGCAGCACACCCGGATTCCAGGCAGCAACGATGATGCGGCGGTTGTCGGGATTGGTTTTTATCTGATGAACTGCTTCCTTTATCTGGTCGAGTCCTTCGCCATTCCAATTTCGCCACTGAGCACCATAAACAGGTCCGAGATCTCCGTTTTCATCGGCCCAGCTATTCCAAATCTTCACACCATGATCATTCAGGTATTTTGTATTGGTGTCGCCTGCCAAAAACCACAGCAATTCATAAATAATGGATTTCAGGTGAAGTTTTTTGGTTGTAAGCATGGGGAACCCATCTTCCAGATTGAAGCGCATCTGATGTCCAAAAACAGATAGAGTTCCCGTTCCGGTGCGATCGGTTTTCCTGTTTCCGTGTTCAACCACATGCGACAAAAGGTCTAAATACTGGTGCATAAAAATACGATTCAAGTTCTTTATTAAGCTTCAGGTCTACCTGTAGGCTTATTTTCAAACGAACCACGTACAATACATGGCAAACGTTTGTTTTCGATTATATTTGCCAAAATTAACGTATTTCTCCAAAAACGGCACACAATGGGTATAAAGTTAAAGATTACCATCATGAACTTCCTTCAATTTTTCATTTGGGGAGCATGGTTAATCACTATTGGCGGATATTGGTTTCAAAACAGACAATGGACAGGAACTGAATTTGGTGTGATTTTCTCCACAATGGGAATCGCTTCACTCTTTATGCCTGCGATAGCAGGAATTATTGCCGACAGGTGGATCAATGCAGAAAAACTGCTGGGGATTTTTCACATTGCGGGCGCCGCAGTATTGTTTATGTTACCCAAGGTAAACGATCCAACAACGTTTTTCTGGGTCATGCTGCTGAACATGATTTTTTACATGCCAACCATTTCACTCGCTATAACCGTTGCCTACTCAGCTTTGAATGGAGCCAATTTAAATGTTGTTAAGCACTATCCCCCGATACGGGTATTTGGCACCATTGGGTTTATCGTGGCTATGTGGACAGTGAGTTTACTTAAGTTTGAGACCTCAGCCATGCAGTTTTATGTTGCATCCGGTGCTTCTCTGGTGCTTGGACTATTTTCATTTACCCTTCCAAAATGTGCTGTACACAAGGGCGGCGAAAGCAAAACATTTGTCGATTCGTTGGGGTTGAAGGCATTTACACTATTCAAAAACAGCAAGATGGCCATGTTTTTTATCTTTTCCATGTTGTTGGGGGCGTCTTTGCAATTAACCAATGCGTATGGAGATACTTTTTTACACGATTTCGCAAAAGTACCAGCATATAAAGATTTACTAACCATTGAATATCCTGCTATCATCATGTCGATTTCGCAGATGTCGGAGACTTTGTTTATATTGGCCATCCCCTTTTTCTTGTTGCGTTTTGGAATTAAAAAAGTGATGCTGATCAGCATGGTTGCCTGGGTCTTGCGTTTTGCACTGTTTGGTTTTGGAAATCCAGCCGAAGCACTTTGGATGATTATTCTTTCGAACATTATTTACGGGATGGCTTTTGATTTCTTTAATATTTCGGGTTCACTTTTTGTTGAAACTCAAACTGATTCCAGCATCCGCGCAAGTGCCCAGGGAGTATTTATGATGATGACCAATGGTTTTGGCGCAATTTTGGGAAGCTGGAGCAGCGGGTTAATGATTGATCATTACTTTAAGGACGCTGCCGGCAATTTTGAATGGCAGGGGATATGGCTCACCTTTGCCGCTTATTCATTGGTAGTGGCTATTTTGTTTGCTGTTTTATTCAGACATAAGCATCATCTAAATGAAGTTGCAGTGCTAAAGCACTAGGAAGAAAGAGTGTTAAAAACATGGGGATGAATAACTAGCGCATTAATCCCGGATCATGTGGTTTCCTATTCCAGGTTCCGCTTGCTGAGTTCATCACGAAGGTGGGAGGCTTCTTCGTAGTTTTCCTTTTCAATTGCCACCTTAAGCATCTCATTTAATTGAGCTTCGTTAAAGTCTGCATACTGGCTTTTTGACTTTCTGGTTTTGGGTAGTTCGATTTCGGCCTCCGGGTCTTCACCGATGGGCTCATCTTCCATTACGATACCGGCCTCCTCCAGGATGGCTTCGTCCACAAATATGGGGCAATTAAAACGCAGGGCAATGGCTACCGCGTCAGAAGTACGGCTATCGATTTCGGTGATTTCGCCCAGGTGCTCACACATCAACACGGAGAAAAATATCCCTTCTTCAAACTTATTAATCAGCACTTCCTTTACAGAAATCATAAAATGATCGGCCAAACTCTTGAACAAGTCGTGAGTAAGTGGGCGGGCTGGTTTCATTTTTTCCAACTCCATGGCAATGGACTGTGCTTCGGCACCCCCTATAATAATGGGTAGACGGCGTTTTTCACCAGGCGAGCCTAAAATGAGGGCATAAGCTCCGGTTTGCGACTGACTATATGACATCCCAACGATTTCGAGTCGTTTTTTCTTCATGACGATAAATAAATCTCAAAAATACACAACATAATCTCCAGGCAATAACCCGTTTCAATTAAATCACTCTGCAAATTCCACAACCTAAATTTACTAAGGATAAAAAAACCTTCAATGTTTCATCAATCGGGTTTCTGATTCAATTTTTTACAAAGTTAAAATTTTTTATCCAAATTAACTGATTATTTCTATTTTAGCCAATCCTTTCGCAAACGATTGAAATACATGTTTAATCTCAAATAATTATTGTTACTATGAAGAAAATTCTTTCCCTAATGGCCTTATTTGCAGTACCTTTATTGGCAACCGCAAGTGAGGCTGACCTTATTATTCCAGAAGGAATAAAAAACCAGACGATCCTCTATTATGGGTTCCTTATCACCATTGCAGGCCTTCTTTTTGGTTTTTATCAATTTGTTCAGGTGAAAAAGATCAGGGCACACCAGTCGATGCTGGACGTGGCTCAAGTTATTTTTGAGACCTCAAAAACTTATTTGATACAACAAGGAAAATTCATTCTCATTTTATTTGCTTTTATTGGCACTGCGGTTGCGTTTTACTTTGGCTTTTTATCCAAAGACGCAAATGGTGAGAATATATTCGGTGTAGCCGGGGTGTTAATGATCCTTGGTTGGACCGTCCTTGGAATTTTAGGTTCTTATGGAGTAGCCTGGTTTGGTATCCGAATGAATACTTTGGCGAACTCTCGCATGGCGTTTGCCTCGTTGGAGAGAAAGCCGATTAAACTATTAAATATCCCATTGAATGCCGGGATGAGCATTGGTGTTGTATTGATTTCTTTGGAACTGATCATGATGCTGATCATCCTGATGTTCGTTCCCGGGGAATATGCCGGCGCCAGCTTTATTGGTTTTGCCATTGGTGAATCACTGGGTGCATCTGCTTTGCGTATTGCAGGTGGTATTTTCACCAAGATCGCTGACATCGGCTCCGATTTGATGAAAGTGATTTTTAAGATTGGAGAAGATGATCCACGAAACCCGGGTACCATTGCCGACTGTGTTGGTGACAATGCCGGCGATTCCGTCGGGCCTACCGCAGATGGTTTTGAAACCTATGGTGTCACCGGGGTTGCTTTAATTTCTTTTATCCTTTTAGCCATAACCGATGCCTCTCTACAAATTCAATTGTTGACCTGGATTTTCGTCATGCGTATTTTAATGATTATCACCTCCATTGTATCGTTCTGGATTAATGGTGCCATTACCAATGCCAAATACAGCCATGCAGACGAATTGGATTTCGAGAAACCATTGACCTCCCTGGTTTGGATTACCTCTTTACTATCAATGGCGGTTACTTTTATCGCAAGTTATTTTTTAATTGGCGATCTGAACAATGGTTTGTGGATACCTTTATCCATCATTATTAGTGCGGGTACACTGGGTGCAGCACTTATTCCTGAATTCACAAAATTATTTACCAGCCCTAAATCAACTCACGTTAGAGAAGTGGTTGAGGCTTCAAAAGAAGGCGGTGCTTCCTTAAATATCCTTTCAGGATTGGTTGCGGGTAACTTTAGTGCTTTCTGGCAAGGCATGGTTTTCTTCTTTTTAATGTTTGTTGCCTACAAAGCATCTAATTATGGACTTGGCGACATTATGATCTACCCCTCCATTTTTGCCTTTGGTTTGGTTGCCTTTGGAATGTTGGGAATGGGCCCGGTTACCATTGCAGTTGACAGTTATGGACCCGTTACCGATAATGCCCAGTCAATCTATGAATTGTCGTTGATAGAAGAAAATATTGAAATTGTGACCCCTGAAATTGAAAGAGATTTTGGATTTACACCCGATTTTGAAAAATCCAAATATTACCTCGAAGCAAATGATGGCGCCGGGAATACCTTTAAAGCGACCGCCAAACCAGTATTGATTGGAACTGCTGTTGTTGGTGCAACCACCATGATTTTCGCCTTGATTCTGGTTATTGAACATTCATTAGGGATTAAACCTGAAGAGATATTGAATTTGCTCAATCCGTATACTATTTTCGGGTTTTTATTAGGTGGTGCAGTAATTTACTGGTTCTCAGGAGCAAGTATCCAGGCTGTAACCACTGGTGCAAGCCGTGCAGTAGCCTATATTAAAGACAATATTAATCTGGATCCCAACGCGCCAAAAAAAGCCGATGTTGAAAAATCAAGAGCGGTAGTAAAAATATGTACCCAGTATGCTCAAAAAGGAATGTTAAACATTTTTATTGCTATTTTCTCATTTGCACTGGCATTTGCTTTCCTTTCGTCGCCAATAGGTTTGACAGATGGAATGAGCGATGCCGAAAAACTACTTGCAGCGGCTCCTGTGTCATTGTTTGTTAGTTACCTGATTTCAATAGCTTTCTTTGGACTGTACCAAGCCATATTTATGGCAAACGCAGGTGGTGCGTGGGATAATGCTAAAAAAGTAATAGAAGTGGATATGCAGGAAAAAGGAACTGACTTACATGCTGCTTCTGTTGTTGGCGACACGGTAGGAGATCCTTTTAAAGACACCTCCTCTGTTGCACTTAACCCAATTATCAAGTTCACCACATTATTTGGCTTGTTAGCGATGGAGATTGCCATTTCACCGGCATTTAGGGTAGTTGCACCTTATTTTGGAGTCGCATTTTTGGCTGTTGCTCTTTACTTTGTTTACCGTTCATTCTACAAAATGAGAATTAAAAACTAAGATACCAATATTACTTATCGAAGGGAAACTATGCAAATGGCTTCCCTTTTTTTGTAAACCCCGACACATAGGATGACAATAAGTTTCACGAGTGTAAAATTAAAAAATTCTGTGAAATTTATAACACTTCTATGCTCATAACAATGCGATATCTGAAATAAGATTCCTACTTTTGCATTCACAACCTTCCACGGGTTGCTTAATTTAAACCGTTATCATTCAATTAATTAGTTAACACAATATGATGATCGCCAATCAATTTATCAATCGACACAATGGTCCCCGTCAGGAAGAGGTGAAATTTATGCTCGAACGACTTGGTTTAAAGTCGATGGAAGAGCTTATTGAAAAAACAGTTCCAACCAGTATTCAACTACCCGATGGTATTGGAACCGATGTCGGGATGAGTGAATACGACTACCTGAACCACATCAGAAACTTGTCGAAAAAGAATAAAGTTTTTAAATCCTATATAGGATTGGGTTATTACAACACCATCGTTCCACCTGTGATTCTACGAAACATTTTCGAAAATCCGGGCTGGTACACTTCTTACACTCCCTACCAGGCTGAAATTTCACAAGGCCGCCTGGAAGCACTCCTCAACTTCCAAACCATGGTTTCTGATTTAACCGGGATGCCCATTGCCAACTCGTCACTTTTAGATGAAGGTACCGCTGCCGCTGAAGCTATGCTCATGTTTTATCATTCGCGGTCAAGGTCTCAATTAAAAAGCAACGCCAATAAATTTCTGGTAAGCAACGCACTTTTCCCTCACACCATCGAAGTACTCAAGTCCAGGGCAAAACAAAAGGATATCGAATTGGTGATTGTCGATCGTTCTGAATTTGAATTTAGTGAAGATGTTTTTGGATGCATGGTACAATACCCTGACCAAAAAGGAGATATCTTCGATTTCAGCGGCATCATCAGCGAGGCTAAATCCAAACAAATTCCGGTTGCCGTGGGTTCCGATATTCTCAGTTTGGCATTACTAACTCCTCCCGGCGAATGGGGTGCTGATGTTGTTTTTGGCTCCACCCAACGCTTGGGTATCCCCATGGGATTTGGCGGTCCACATGCAGCCTATTTTGCCACTACAGATGACTATAAACGCAGCATTCCGGGCAGGATTATCGGACTTTCAAAGGATAAATACGGCAATGATGCCTTACGAATGGCTCTTCAAACTCGTGAACAGCACATCAAACGCGAAAAAGCCACCTCAAACATCTGTACCGCTCAGGCTTTGCTGGCCATCATGGCCGGAATGTATGCCGCTTACCACGGAAAAGACGGAATTAAAAATATTGCACTTGGTATTCACGGATTAGCAGTGGATTTGGCTTCCGCCATCGACACCATTGGCTTTAAGCAGTTGAATACCAATTTCTTCGATACCTTGTACATTGCCATTCCCGACAGCACAGATGTACATACTATCAAAGAAATATCACGGGCACACGGCGTCAATTTCAGGTATTTTAAAGATAACCAACACATTGGCATCAGCCTGGATGAAACCACTTCTGCCAAAGATATAGCGCTTATCTGCGCCATCCTGGCCAAAGCTGCACAGCAGGAAACATTTGTATTTCAGGTGCATGGCGCTGAAGCCCATGCAACCAGCAACCTTCCTACCTCCATGGCAAGGAAATCCGGATTTATGGAGCACCCCGTATTCAACAGCTACCACTCCGAAACCGATATGATGCGGTATATGAAGAAGCTGGAGAACAAAGACATCGCCTTAAACCGTTCGATGATTCCATTGGGTTCGTGTACAATGAAGTTAAATGCAGTTTCGGAACTCATGCCCATCAGCTGGCCGGAGTTTACTGATATTCACCCGTTTGTTCCGGCGGACCAGGCCGAAGGATATCTGAAGATCATCAACGAGATGAACAACATCCTTTGCAAAGTCACGGGATTTTCGGGGATTTCATTTCAACCCAACTCAGGGGCCGCAGGCGAATATACCGGATTGCTGGTGATTAAAGCATATCTGGAAAGCAAGGAAGAGCAGCACCGCAATATCTGTTTGATACCAGCCTCAGCACATGGCACCAACCCCGCCAGTGCTGTGATGGCCGGAATGGAAGTCATGGTGGTTAAAACTGCCGAAAACGGAAACATCGATCTCGATGATCTGAAGGCCAAGGCAGAACTACATGCCGAAAACCTGGCAGCCATTATGGTTACCTACCCCTCCACACATGGCGTTTTTGAAGAAAGTATCCGCGAGGTGATTGACATTATCCATCAAAACGGAGGACAGGTGTACATGGATGGCGCCAACATGAATGCACAGGTTGGATTAACCAGCCCCGGATTTATCGGAGCCGACGTTTGCCATTTAAACCTTCATAAAACCTTTGCCATTCCTCATGGTGGTGGTGGTCCCGGAGTTGGTCCCATTGGCGTGGCGGCTCATCTGAAACCATTCCTTCCCGGCCACATTTATCAAGAAACAGGTGGCGAAAATGGAATCAACGCCGTAGCTTCAGCTCCTTATGGTAGTGCGTTGGCGTTGTTGATTTCCTACGGTTATCTTAAAATGCTGGGCAGCGACGGGTTAAAGGAAGCCACCAAAATGGCCATTCTGAATGCCAATTACATGATGAATGAGCTAAAGGATGATTTCCCGATTCTCTATCGTGGTGTAAATGGTTTCGTGGGTCACGAGATGATTCTCGACTGCAACCAGTTTAGTAAAACGGCTGATGTTCAGGTAATCGATATCGCCAAAAGGCTTATGGACTATGGATTTCATGCGCCAACAGTGGCCTTCCCGGTTCATGGCACTTTGATGGTGGAACCTACCGAGAGTGAACCTTTGTCGGAGATGAATTACTTTATCGAAGCCATGAAAAGTATACGCAATGAGATTAGGGAAATCGAAGAAGGACGTGCCGATAAAAAGAACAATGTGGTCGTCAATGCACCACATCCTGCTTCAATACTCATCAGCGACAGCTGGGAGATGCCTTATTCGCGCGAAAGTGCCGCTTTCCCTCTTGAATGGGTACGCGACAATAAATATTTTACTCCGGTAGCCAAGATTGACGATGCATATGGCGATCGCAATTTGTGCACCTGTTTACCTGTAAGTAATTATACAGA
>PCUL01000037.1 GCA_002771745.1 Bacteroidetes bacterium CG18_big_fil_WC_8_21_14_2_50_41_14 | reverse complement strand
GGTATTGCAGGTTGAATTCGTCTGTGGTGAACACAGCGTATCCTATTTTCCGGGAGATGATCTTCTGGGCCTTGGCCACGAGGGTCTCCAGGTAGCTGAGGTCGATATCTTCACCCACGATGATCATGTTGAGGTCGGGGCTGTCGATTCCCCGGGCGAGATCGCCGATAAGATATACTTCTTTGGGGTCGCCCAGGTTAGTGATGACGTTGTCGATAAGCTCGTCCATGCCCACGTATTTACGTACCAGTCGGTTGATGTCGCTGAAAAGGGGGTGCCGGGTGTTGGCTTTGAACACTTTTTTCATGCCATCGGTGCTGCTGGTGAGCAGACCGGCTTCCTCGAAACGGTTGAGCTCGGGACGGACGGAGTTGGTACTTTCGCCAAATTCAGAAGCCAGTCCCCGCAGGTAGCCGGTGCTGGTGGAGTTCAGGAAGAACTTCAGCATGAGCTTGATGCGGGTTTTGGAGGTGATGAGGGCTTCGAGCATTTGGGGTTTAGTGTTTGGTGTTTAGTGTTTAATGTTTAATGTTTAGTGTTTAGTGTTTCTTGCCTACCGATAGGTAGGAGTGTTTCTTGCCTACCGATAGGTAGGAGTGTTTACTAATGAGTAGCAAATGTACTCATGATTTTGGAATGTGCAAGGATTTTGTAAAATATTTTTGTTAAATTTTGGTTAAGGTGGTTGGGGAGGGATGGAACCCCGTACGAACGGGACAGGCGCAGATTGTTATGATTGAGCAGGAATTGTTTTTCTGTGTTCCTCGATAAATCTTCTTTTTAATGTATGCTCAGGGTATCCTTTTATTAAATTTTAAACATCAGGTCATCACACAAGTACAACGTATGTCAGCGACCCATATTCCCGCGGTAAATAATAGGACGGTGCTCTGCACCTTAAGAAAATATTCGTTTTTTCTATAGATATTGTCGGTGCGCTGCACCTTTATTTAGTGGTTAGTTAATGAGTAGCAAATGTACTCGATATTTTTACGGGTGCAAATATCTTAAGTGTTTTTTTTGTTAAATTTTGGTTAAGGAATTTTAAGGTTTGAAGGGTTCAAGGTTTAAAGTTTGAAGGGTTTAAGATTATTTGTTCTTCAATCCTTCAAGCAGCCGATGGGGACAACCCAAACACCGTCGTTTCTACGATATGCAAACTGTCCACCAGTTAAAACCATCAAGAAAGAGGGTTCGCCCATTTTGTCGGCATTGATTTTTGTTTTTAACAATAATAAATTATTTGCGGCCTCATCAATTTGCTTAGATCCTAATTTTACTTCGATAGCTGCCCAACGGCCATCCCTGAGCCTGACAATGAGATCAGCTTCCAGTCCACTTTTATCGCGATAATGAAATACATCACCATCAATAGTTTGGGCATATATACGTACATCTCTGGTACACAGCGCCTCAAGTAAGAAACCAAAGGTTTGAAAGTCGCTCAAAACACCTTCAGGATTGATCCGCATCACAGCAGTTGCAATGGAGGGGTCAACAAAATGCCGTTTAGCCGAACTACGAATAGCAGTTTTTGATCGTAATGAAGGTAACCAGGCAGGTAGATCTTCAACCACAAAAATTCGACGCAAAGCATTTAAATATCCGGCAATTGTTTTATCAGATATGGTAATATCGGTAGCTTCAATATCGTCCTTCAAAGTTTGTAAAGATGCTTGTGTTGCCACATTTCTGGCTAATGAGCGCAACAATAATCTGACCCGTTCAGGGTTCTTTTCAATACCATCAACTCGCGACACATCATAATTGATAACAGCTTCTACATAATCTCTTGCCATTCGCAAGGCTGCTTTATCCTTTTTGGTGACTGAAGCCGGCCAACCTCCCCGGCACAAAGCAAAAGCTATTTTTTCAACCGATAAATCAGATTTAGCTCCTTCTTCCTGGATTCCACTAAAAAGGGCATTCAGGGATACTGATCCATTGGACTCTAAAGATTCATAAAGAGACATTGGGCGCATTAAAATACGGGATATTCGTCCGGTGCCGGTATGTGCCTTAACATTATCTGAAGGTACGGCAGAGCCTGTTAATATAAACTGACCTGTTTCTCCTCTTTTATCTACTTCAAAGCGGACGGCATCCCATAACACTGGTGCCATTTGCCACTCGTCGATTAGCTTTGGCGTTTTTCCCTTGAGCAATAAAGATGGTTTTGTATCGGCCATGGCTTGATATGAGGATGTGTTATCAGGATCCTGCATATATAAAACGCTTTGCGAAACAATGGAGGCCAAACTTGTTTTTCCACACCACTTAGCCCCCTCAATCAATACCGCTCCTGAAGATTCCAATGCCAATTGAATTTCTTTATCGCACAACCGTGGTAAATATGATTTATCGCTCATGCCTTAAGTTTCTTTATTTCAGGGCAAAAATAATATTATTTCTATAAATATCGCATAATTACTTCCTGATTTGACGGAGTTTTACTTCCTGATTTGGCAGGGTTTTACTTCCTGATTTGGCTGGTTTTTACTTCTTGATAAAGTTTAGGCTCAAAGTTCTTTGTTTGTTGTTTTTTGTTCGAGGTTCAAAGTTCGAGGTTCTAGGTTAGAAATGTTCAAGGTTAAAGGTTAGAAGGGGTTAAGGTTTAATATTTATTGGCAGGGCGAAGGTGCGATTTGGCGAGTTGGAGAGTTTTGTCATTTTACTTCGCCAGTTCGCCAGTTCGTCGGTACGCCAGTTCGCAATTCTATGTCTTGTGGATGGAACGCAGATTGTCATGATTGTTATGATTAGGATGATTTGATCCTCTGTGTTCACTGTGCCTTTGTGGTTAAAATCCGTCTTAGTTATCAACATCAACTTAGTATGTACGCCATTTTTGGAGTGTGTACCAGTACCGTAGGTACGACCGACATTGTTACCCATGGAATTTATTCCCGGGGTTTCTGAAGCGGTCAGGTAATGTTGTGGATTGATTGTTAGAGATTAATAGTTAGTTAGGGCTATAATTTGATCACCTTGTCAGAACTCTCATTTATCATGTTACGCATATCGACAATTAATTTAGCATTGCTCCTGACAAACTCCACATCAAAATCCTTGTGGTTAGTCGTAAGAACAACACAATCAGCCTTAGCTATCACTTCACTGGTCAATTCCTGTGAAGAAAAAGTTCTGCCCTCATTGGTTTTCACTGTAGGGATATAAGGATCATGGTAAGTTACTTTACCCCCTTTGTGAACAGTAATATCTATTATTTCTAATGCAGGT
>PCUL01000337.1:43709-54631 GCA_002771745.1 Bacteroidetes bacterium CG18_big_fil_WC_8_21_14_2_50_41_14 | reverse complement strand
GCTAAGTTTTTGTGTTTGGAGGGATGGGAGTGCATGTAACGGAGGACAATCGGGCGTTTTAATGGCCAGATTGACCTGAAATTTCGATTACAATCGGAAAAACAGGCGTAATATTTCGATTACAATCGAAAAAATAGGCGTACTTTTTCTAATTCAAAATGTTTTGGCTTATCTTTGTCGTAAATAAAAGGATGATATGATCAAAAGAATTTTGATGGATAAACTTCGTGAACAGTGCTTCAAAGGTAAAGTTATTTTGCTTGTGGGTGCGCGACAGGTTGGTAAAACTACCTTATTGAAAGACCTGGTAGAAAGTATAAATGTTGATACAGCTTGGTTCAATGCGGATGAATCCGATGTACTGAATGAGTTTGCCGCTGCCAATACCAGTACACGTTTGTTGCAAGTTATAGGTGCGAATACGCAATTGGCAATCATCGACGAAGCTCAGCAAATTCCGGATATTGGTAGTAAACTGAAGTTGCTCTACGATACCAAGCCCGAATTACAGATCATTGCAACAGGTTCTTCGGCATTTGATTTACTCAACCGAACGGGCGAACCCCTGACCGGTAGAAAAAGAACGTATCATTTGTATTCGATCAGCTATAAGGAATTGGTTGACGACACAAACATATTGGAAGCGAGGAGGATGCTGGAAACCCGTTTGATTTTTGGCTCCTATCCGGAGGTGGTAACCCATCCGGGACACGAAAAAGAAGCCTTACTTGAAATAGCCAATAGTTATTTGTATAAGGATATCCTCAAGCTGGATGGCATCAGGAAAGCAGGACAATTGGAAAAACTACTGCAAGCACTTAGCTTTCAGGTGGGCAATGAGGTTAATTATCACGAGTTGTCGAAAACTATTGGAAATATCGATAGCGCGACGGTGGAAAAATACCTCGATTTGCTTGAGAAAACTTATGTTATCTATAAACTTCCGGCATTGAGTCGAAATATGCGTAACGAGATAAAGAAGGGCAAAAAATATTATTTCTACGATACCGGAATCCGAAATGTACTCATTAGCAATTATGCACCCATGGAAATGCGGTTCGATAAAGGTGCCTTGTGGGAAAATTTTTTACTTTCGGAGCGTATCAAGATGAATCAGTATGCATTAAGCACTCCCAACACCTACTTTTGGCGAACGCACGATCAGGCTGAGATTGATTATATCGAAGAGATGGATGGGACACTGAATGCCTTTGAAATAAAATGGAAGGAATCGAAAGTGAAATTTCCAAAATCATTTCTTGAAGCCTATCCAAATAACAGAACCCAGCTGATTAATTTCGAAAATTTTGAGGAGTTTGTTGGGGTTAGCCAATAAATGAGTGAGTGCTTAGTTTTTTGAAAAGTTGGAATTAATGGTTGTTGGGAAGTATTCTATGGTGTATCCTTCGATTGGTAAGCAATCCTTTTTAAATGAATATCCGTTTTAGCACTTAATCATTCTAATCTGACTTCACTCAACTCACCCCAGCCCCCCTTTTCACTAAGATAGGAGACATCGCCAGAAAATCAGAAGGGAGGGGTGAGTTAAATTAAAGCTTCGGATGAATTTGTAAATTCTTTTGCATTTTTTTTATCGGTTAGGTACAGAGTCGGGTACTCATCCTTTTTACAACGGAGAAATAATTTGGACTTGTGAACTCTAAAATGCAGAAAAAGAATCTGATAGTTTGGTACAATAATTAAAGGTTCATATTTGAAATCCTGCTTTTAAACCGCAACCGAAACTTCAATGGGGTAACCCCGTAACTTTGTTTAAAACATTTGATGAAATAATTGCTGTCGGTAAAACCACAGACATCGGCAATTTCATTTATCGAAAGGTCCTTTTCTCTCAGGAGCTTCCTGGCTTTTTGCAGCCTCACCTGCATGAGGTAACTGAGGGGTGAAAGTCCGACCGCCCGTTTGAAAATGCGCATAAAATTTCGCTTCGACATGTTAGCCATGTCGGCCAGGTTTTCGACATAAGTTTTTTCTTCCGGGTTGTTTTCAAGATACTCGATCACTTTTCCGATCCGCAATAGCGACTGGGCTTCAGTGGCTTCAATATTTGAATAATGACGCGACAGGATAACAATTAATTCCTGCAAACGGTTATTTAATACCACCTCAAAGCCCACCTCCCGCTTTTGAAGTTCATGAAACATGGTGTTAATCGAAACTTCAACTTTTGCCAGTTCTTCCCTGTTCAACCGCAACATGTTTTTAAAATGGTGGTTGGCCCTGTAGTAGGGTTCTAGCACAAAAAGTGCTTTATAGCCTTCCAGTTGTTTGATGTTCTCCGGTATCATTTCCGGGTTTTTTAAGCCATCGTACATCACATTTACAATTTCTATCTGGCTTGCATCCTTAAAATAATGCCGCTGATTGCCCTGCAAAACGAAAATATCACCTGCCGAAACCGGGTATTCCTGATCCTCCAACACCTGCACTCCGTAACCCTGAATGATAAAAACCAATTCGATAAAGTCGTGAAAATGTTCGGTTTCGGTTAAATCGAACGCATGTGTAACCTGTTGCGATCGCCTGACCCTGGTTAGGTTGATGGGACAATTGTACTGGTCAAAATAGTTTTCTCCTATGGCTTTAACTGTCATGTCGCGATATTCCTGATGCCAAAGGTTGGTATTATTTTTAAACATGGACAGGTTATTTGAGAAATATTTTTTGTGACGATGGCGGAATTTTGCCAACCCTTTGTAATACATGTGGTTGAGTTAAAATCAAAAAAAAGGGCTCCGGGAAATCATCCCGAGGATCCTTTTCTATCTAGCCTGAATAATTCACAAACTTGTTCAACTCACATAATATCAAAGTAACATAGAAAGTTTCTTTTAAATAATTTTATAAAATCCGTGGAAACCTGTTTAATCCGCGTCATCAGTGTTCCAATTTGAAAATATCGCAGATGTTCACGATTAATACAGGCAAGGTATTCTTAGGCTGTTTTCCAGATTTTTTCTATTTCTTCCAGGCTTTTTCCTTTGGTTTCAGGTATCATTTTCCATACAAATACCAAGGACAGAACGCTCATCACGCCATAAAACCCGTAGGTGAAGGCACCGCTGAATTCCATCATGGCCGGGTAAGTGGACGAAATGAAATAATTGGCGGCCCACTGCGCTACCACTGCAATCGCCACTGCACGGCCACGGATTTTATTGGGGAATATTTCTGAAATCAACACCCAACAAATTGGTCCCCACGACATCATGAACGAAGCCGTGTAAATGATGATAAACACCAGGGTACTGATGCCAATGACTTCAAAATAAGCCAGGCCCGAAATGGCAAACATCCCGATGGCCATTCCTATCGACCCGATCATCAGCAATGGTTTTCTGCCATATTTGTCAACCGTAAGAATGGCAATTACAGTGAAAATAACATTTACCAGGCCCATGACAACCGTCTGCATCAGTGAGGCATCTTTTCCGGCGCCCATGCTTTCGAAAATGCGCGGGGCGTAGTAAAGTGCCACATTAATCCCTACAAACTGCTGGAAAACAGAAAGCAGAATACCTATGACGATCACCAGTTTTCCATAGGAGAACAATTTTCCTGAATGATGTTCGATGGTGCTTTTAATTTCGAGAAAAATCTCTTTGGCCTTGGTGGCTCCATTGATTTTTTCGAGGATGCGAAGTGCTTCGTTGTCTTTATGTTTCAACGAAAGATAGCGCGGAGATTCGGGAACCAGAAAGAGTAAAATACCGAAAAGCGCGGCCGGGATGGTTTCAGACAAAAACATCCAGCGCCAACCTATGGCGTTGACCCATTCGTTGGTTTGACCGTTGGCTATTCCCCAGTTCACAAAATAAACCACCAGCATACCAAAAATGATGGCAAACTGGTTAAACGACACCAGCCGTCCGCGAATGCCGGCAGGCGATATTTCGCCGATATACATGGGACCAATGGCCGAGGCCATTCCTACGCCAATACCACCAATGATGCGGTAAAAATTGAACATGTACAACAAACCCATGGTGGCTTTTCCTTTTTCAAAAAACAGAAACTCAGGAAAACCCGAGCCGAGTGCTGAAATAAAGAACAGCAAAGCGGCCACCATCAACGATTTTTTTCGCCCCAGGCGAGAGGAAAAAAGTCCGGAGAGGGCACCTCCGATAATACAACCGATCAGGGCACTCGAAATGGTGAGTCCGTGAATCAGGGTACTCAGACCCTGGCTGGTGATGAGGAATGCCTGCACCGATTTTTCGGCCCCGGAAATCACCGCGGTATCGTATCCAAACAGCAAACCGCCCAACGTCGCCACCAGGGTGATCGCAATAATATAGCCGCTTTTATGTCCTTGATTGGTCATTTTGAAAAAATTAAAGGTGCATATTGATGATGGTTTCAAAAAGCTCTTGTTTTCCGCTTAACTTTTTAGGCTCGCCGTTTTTAATGGCCAGGTTTCTGAGGTCTTCGAGCGTAAGTTTACCTGCTTCAAAATCTTTTCCAAATCCTGAATCAAATGAACTGTATCTGGCATCTCTCAATTTTGAGTAATCAGAACTTTTGAGAATGTTGTCGGCAACCAGCAACGCCCGTGCAAAGGCATCCATCCCTGAGATGTGCGCAATAAACAAATCTTCAGTATCGGTTGAGTTGCGTCTGATTTTTGCATCAAAGTTAATTCCACCGGTTTGTATTCCACCACCTTGCAGAATCACCAGCATGGCCTCGGTCAATTCATATAAATTCACAGGAAACTGGTCGGTATCCCATCCATTTTGATAATCCCCTCTGTTGGCATCTATCGAACCGAGCATTCCGGCATCAACGGCCACCTGAAGGTCGTGCTGGAAAGTGTGCCCGGCCAAAGTGGCATGATTTACTTCGATGTTCAGTTTAAAGTCTTTGTCCAACCCATATTCTTTTAAGAATCCGATGACGGTTGCCGAATCGAAATCATACTGGTGTTTGGTGGGTTCCATGGGTTTTGGTTCGATCAGAAATGTTCCGGTGAACCCGTTTTTTCTTCCATAATCGCGTGCGATGGACAGGAATTTTGCCATGTGGTCCAATTCCTTTTTCATTTTGGTGTTGAGCAACGACATGTATCCTTCGCGTCCTCCCCAGAAAACATAATTGGTGCCTCCAAGGGCGATGGTGGCGTCGATGGCATTTTTTACCTGGGTGGCTGCATAGGTCAACACTTCGAAGTCAGGATTGGTGGCTGCTCCGTTCATATATCGCGGATGCGAAAACAGGTTTGCCGTTCCCCACAGCAGTTGTTTTCCAGTTTCCTTTTGTTTGATTTTTAAATAATCAACCATTTTGGCCAGCCTTTCTTCTGACGACTGAATGGTGGTTCCTTCCTGAACCAGATCAAAATCGTGAAAACAGTAGTAGTTGATGCCGGTTTTGGTCATAAATTCAAACGCAGCATCCACTTTTGCTTTTGCTTTTTCGATGGGATCGGCGATGTTGTCCCAGGGATATTCGAGGGTGCCCTGGCCGAAAGGATCGCTGCCGTTGGCACCCAGTGAATGCCACCAGGCCATGGCAAACCTGAGGTGCTCTTTCATGAGCTTGCCGCCCACCATTCTGTCGGGTTCGTAATAATGAAAGGCCAAAGGATTTTTAGAGCTGGCTCCTTCGAATTCGATTTTGTTTATTCCTTTAAAATATTCCGTTTTCATATTTCGATGTGTTAAATTTCAGGTTTTAATCCAGTAAAGTAGCCAGCTTTTCTTTCCATTTTGAATAAGCTTCCAAAAGCGGGTCGTTTGGTTTTGGTTGTATTTCTTTAATTAATAGCAGTTTGGCAAAAGCCTCAGCTCTGTTTTTATAGTATTTTATTCCCAAACCGGCTCCTCTGGCAGCACCTTCCGATCCATCGGTATTGTACAATTCAACCCCTGCACCCGAAACATCGGCAAAGGTTTGTTGAAACACATTGCTGAGGAACATATTGGCCCTTCCTGCTTTTACCACCTTTATATCCAATCCGATGCCCTTCATGATTTCAACCCCATAATTTAAGGCGAAAACAATTCCTTCCTGCATGGCCCGCAGCATGTGACTGCGGTTATGGATGTTAAAATTCAGGTTGTGAAACGAAGCACCTGGGTTCTTGTTTTGCAGGATTCTTTCGGCCCCATTTCCAAACGGAAAAACCAACAACCCGTCGGAACCGGATGGAGCTTGAGAGGCAATCTCGTTCATCTGGTCGTAACTGATTTCCTCACCCAAGAGCTGGTTTCTCATCCAGGAATTTAGTATGCCTGTGGAGTTCAGGTTCATGAGTATGCCAAGCCTTGGATTTTGGAGTGTGTTGTTAACATGAAGAAAAGTATTCACCCTGAATAACGGATCGTACTCTTTTTTATCGCTTATGGCATAAACCACTCCTGAAGTGCCTGCTGTGGCCGCAATTTCGCCGGGTTCCATCACGTTGAGCGAAAAGGCATTGTTGGGTTGATCGCCTGCGCGGTAGCTGACCGGTATGTCTGCCTTAATCCCTATTTTGTTGGCCATCGTGGCCGTTACATAACCCTGCTCCGAAAAAGTGTCGACAACCGTGGGAAGTAGCTCATGGTTAAAACCATAAAAAGCCAGCAATGTGTCGGAGACTTTATTTTCTTTGAAATCCCAAAAAATTCCTTCTGACAAACCTGATTTGGTGGTAGTAACCTCTCCCGTAAGGCGGTAAGCGATGTAATCACCGGGCAACATGATTTTGTGGATGCGTTCAAAGTTTTCCGGCTCGAAATTCTTTATCCACCTGAGTTTTGAGGCTGTAAAATTCCCGGGTGAATTTAGCAAATGGCTGAGACAGAAATCCTCACCCAATTCATTAAAGGCTTGACCGCCAATGGCTACCGCCCTGCTATCGCACCAGATTATGGCATCCCGGATGAGGTGGCCGTTTTTATCAATGGCCACCAGTCCATGCATCTGATAGGAAATGCCGATGGCCCCGATTTCCTGAAAGCGGTCACCAACTTTTGATTTTACTTTATCGAGTGCCAGGAAAAGGTTGTTCATCCACACCTCGGGATCCTGTTCGGCCCAATCGCTTTGTTGGGAAATGATTTCCATTTCCTTTGGAGGATGTGAGGCACTCGCCAGAGAGACGCCATTTTCTCCGTCAACAAGTGTTACTTTAATGGACGAGCTGCCAATATCAATACCCAGTAAAATCATCTGATCATTTAGTTCAGACACAAAGGAATGTTTTTTATAGCGATTTTGGTGGGATAATCAAGCCAATAAGTAGTAATATCTGGCCAATTTAGGGGGATGGGGAGGAGTGAGGGACATATATGAAATGCACTGGCGCGCGTTTAGCGATAGCGTAACGCGTGACTATTAAAATCAACTTTGGCTCTTTATCAATATCCCTAACCCTGTGCAACTACTGTTGTCTAAAAACATAGCCGGGTTGCCAGAATTGAACCATCAGTCGTTTTATTAACTTACAAATTGTTGTATTATAGGCACGCGAAACATTCGCGCGCCAGTGGGAGAGGTGGTTTAAATCCTTTTAATGTCATGCACTATGTTCAATCTAATTATTTGCATTTCAATTCAATTACTTAATTTCAATACATAGTCAAGGTTTAAAAATATTGCTATTTTGATAATCAATTACCAATATCAAACATGGAAACGTAATGTAATTAATCTTGGACACAACGTACTGAAAAATATGCGTATTTAGGACTATTAACCTGCCAAATACCAGCAAAATCGTAATATAAAGAAAGGCATTGGCTATGATTTGAGTCAAATTCTGTGCAACTCCAAAACCAAGTGTAAATGCCTAAATATTCATAGTGAATTTCCCCACTATAAAAAATAAGCCATCCACCAGGCAATGCATTAAAACCACTTATGTTTGAACCAGCTTTATTAGGAAAAAGCCAACGATATGTTCCAAATTCTTTTAGTGGTCCTCCACCGATACTGTCGCCCCCTACCAAGGAAATTAGTTCTTCAAATTCAGACAGGCTCGGCAAATGCCATCCGTTTGGACAAATACCCTGGACACCACTAGGATTTGAATTACTAGAAGATTCACCATTCATAATAGCATCCCACTGATATAAAAGACCATAAATCTCTTTAAGAGAGTCATTCATATTATAATAAGTGGCTCCCCCTAACAAATTTGAACCGTCCGAATAATGTAGGGAACGTAAATTTTCAGCCATCCATATTTTATTGCCGATTTTAACAGTTGAATAAGCATTACCGTCAAAGTCCATTACAGAAACATTCTGAGTTAAGCTAATCCATTTGGATCCAGACCAATAATAGAAACCGATTCCAACTTTGTAACTAGAATTAATGTTAAACACCATCATGCCCCTTTGAGCTATTCCAATATCATTATTTATAGGACTTGTATCTAAATCAACACGCGGAATTAAAATACCTTTATCGTAACTTTGCACATCAAGAATAGCTTTGCTATCAGGAGATGAACCATCATTGTTAATGGCTATCTGCGAAAACGAAGTAAAGCTAAATAACATGAGGACAATTAAAATAAGACTTTTCATTTTATTGTTATTAAGATACATAATGTTTTTTTATAATCCAACTTTGTCCCAATTGACTCAAGTCAAAAGGGACATTATTGGATAAACCAAAACTTCCTACCTTTTGGTCTGTGGTTTTATAATATTTCAAATTTACTTTTTTTTGAAACAATCATACATTAATTACTTAAAGATAATTCTATGTTTGGGTAGCGCATGGATAACTCCCTGGCTGGCATTTATTTTAATGTTACTTATAATCAATATAATATCCATTTCTAACTGTTTAAATCAGTTCATTATATTCATTGTAAATGGATTATCGGGTGTTTGGTGGGATAAATCTAGGGAATTATTTTATCGGTTTTACATTGGGCGTTAATAATTAATGGAATAATTTGTCAGGTTTGCTTTGAATGGGTGGTAATGAATTATATTGTTGTCGTAATTTTGATAAGAGTTTATTGTGAAAAAGCTGAATCATCGGTTCTAATGACGGCTTGCAAAAAGTACAGCCTCTTTTTGTCTGTCCGAAATAAGCGTAATGATCATTAGATCAGATTTTGGTAAAAAGGTAGTTGAGATTCTATTAGTTACACGTTATGCAAGGCTATATGCGCACAAGTTGGGAAGAGTAGCGTCTGGCAAATATGACAAGGTAGTTGAACTTTTCTGCCGGTTTACCTGCCGTAGGCATGGTGGCATGAAACTACGCCGAGGGTGGAATAATATTCCAAATGCTCATTTATCAAATCTAAAATGCTTAATATTAGTGCTAATTGATTCAATACCTAATTCACTTCTAATTTCTTTTCTTAATTCTTCAAGGAGAGGAGTAAAGTTCCTTGTTTCAATGCCTTCATTGAGCAATCTAATTTGTTCTTTTGTACCCAAAAATTGAATTTGCTCAATTGCTCCTTCAAATAATTTCTTTTCATTATCATCAGTATTTCGATTAGATGAAGAGGCAATCTTATTATAAGCTTCAATCAAAAACTGTGTTCTAATATCTCTTTTCTTATTCTTTAAATCTTTTTGAGAACCAAGTTTATAGGCTACTATCCACCCTAATGCAATTACCAATGCGGATATTATATTCCCAAAAGATATTGTCCAATCAAAACTCATAGCGTATCAATTTATTTAAGTCTCTGTTCTTATAAAGAATGCCAACATCCCCACACCGCCAATTGTCGCCACGCCTTTTATATAGCCTTTGTCGTTAAAATTCCTTTTGGTATTCATTTTTAATTTCATTATCAATATATTATACAATTAAAGCCGCCAATAATTAGTTAATTCGGTTTCTTTCTTCTTCATTGTTAATAGATCATCGGGTGTTGGGTTGGTAAATCTAGTGATTTATTTTATCGGTTTGATTTTTAGGGTCGTTTTTTTGGTGATTTATTTTTGGGGGATGGGTAGGTGGATCGTACACCGCTTCCTGGTTTTTTGGGCTCAACTGAGGCTTTAATCCTTTTATGATGACTTTTCGTTGTTTATTCGTCGAGATTCTTCGTTTCTTTTTTTTCGGTGATTTCTAATGCTTTAGCATTCAAAGATGATATTACTTTCTTTCCTGATTTTTCTTCTATTTCTTTGCGTGCATTTCCGGCAATTGTTCCTCCTTGATTGGCAATAATTTTATTCTCAATAAAAGTTTTCGGTTTTCTTTCACCGGAGATTTCTTTTGTCGTCGCTTCGGCGAGCATATTAAGGACTAATTCTAAATTGGTCATATTATCTCTCAGGTTTTCTTTTTTAAGATTTTTGAATTTCTTGTATTCCTTAGTCGTAAATCCTGCCCAGGCTTTTGTAATTTCATCAGTAAGAATTGCATATTCTGAACCTTTCTTTACACCCCGCGTTTCCCATTCGTCAGTCAGTTCTTTTCTAACTTCAATACTTTTTAAGCGTTGGTTAATCCAGTTCTTAGAGTAGCCTTTCTTTAAATAGGTTTCCATTGCTCTGTCAAAAGCCAATTCAGGGTCTTCTGTTTCTTCAATTCTTTCGTATCCAACTTTAGCCAACCAGACTTTAAATGGTTCTGCATTTGGGGAAGGAATGGACTGAATTAACCGCAATAACTGTTCGGTATCCGCAACATCTGTCTTGTAAAATTTACCGTCAGAAGATTGCATTTTCAGTTGACTACAATTTGTAGTCAACTCACTGCCTTCTTTACTTAGCCTTGTTTTAAGAACACTCCAATACTTTCTGGGATTAGGGCTTTCAGTTAGAATTGCAATTATATCGACAATTGAAAAATACCATTTCTCTTGTTTATCATCCCACAGTACCCGTACCCGATGGTCTTGGAATAGTCTTATCGCATTTTCCCTTGTCATAATTCACTATTTTTTCAAAACCAAAGATAACTTTTCTTTGAAGTCTGTTTTTTATTGG
>PCUL01000337.1:36622-43662 GCA_002771745.1 Bacteroidetes bacterium CG18_big_fil_WC_8_21_14_2_50_41_14 | reverse complement strand
GAATGCCAACATCTGCATACCCTCAATTGTCGCCACGATAGACTTTGTCGGTTAGATTCCTTTTAGTATTCATTTGATCTCATTATCAATATATTATACAATCATAACCGTTTATAATTAGTTAAATCGGGTTTTTTCTCCTTCATTGTAAATAGATCATAGGGTGTTTGATGGTGTAAATCCTGGAATTTATTTTATTGGTTTGATTTTTAGAGTAGTTTTTTTTGTGATTTATTTTTGTGGGATGGGGAGTTATGGAGATTGATCCTGGTTAGATGTGATAACCTTCCAGGTTTTTTTCAACCTGGAAGGTTGAAGTATTTTCGAATGTCGACCCCGAAAACTTCGGGGTCAAATTTCATCATTCCACGACTGAGTTGCGGGACCTTGTTCGATAGCTTGAATGTCGTCTGATCACCCACGAGCACGGTTTCTTATTCAATTCTCCTGGATGCTCCAAAATTGCCCACTCCATTTTCGTTGAAAGCTTCAATTGAAAAATAGTAGGGCTGATTGGTATCTAAAATATTTATATCAAGCAGGGTATCCTGGTAAACGATGTAATCGTGATATAATTTGTTCTCTTGGGTACCAAAACTGATGTTGTATCCAACGGCTCCTCTTGTTTTATCCCAACTCAGCTTCACGGTTCTTCTGTCGGATGGATTCCGGGTGGCCACAAAGTTCTCCGGGAAATCCGGTGTTTCTCCCTGGCCCTTGCCAAACACCCTGAATCCACTGAGGGCGAAATTACCATCAGGCACTTCAATATTTTTAATTCGTAAATACCTACAGGTCACTTTTTCAGCAAGTTGTGTGTAGTTGTGTACGTTATCTGTGAGGTTTTTCGATTGGTCGATCAGCAGTTTCCAGTTAGCACCATCGGGAGAATACTCCACCTGATAACGGTGGTAAACCCCTTTTTGCCTTCCAAAAATATGGGTGTTGTGTTCGGAAAAGTTTACTTGTATGGAATACACATCAAAGTTTTTCCCTAAATCAAGGGTAGCATATTCGCCCGCGTTACCTGTTCTTGCGGTCCAGTAAGTTCTGATGTTTTCATCGGTCATGTTGGAGGCCGGAAATGCATCGAACGATGAGGATACCTCCATTTTTTTGCCATAGGAAAGCAACATCCATCCTGGAAAAAGTTCCTCACAACTTTCTATCTTTTTATAGGGGATTATAAAGGGATAGTCGCCAAATTTGGTGGTGGCATACATGATTCCCTGTTCATCGAAAAACACAGGATACAATACCAGCCTTCTTTCAAAAATCTGTTTTACAGATATGGTGGAGGTCGCCATATGCCAGTAGCTTCCGTATTTGTCCGCAAAAGTGCTTCCATGACCGGCCGCCGCAGCAAATCCTTCGGGTTTATATGAAAACGGGTTGTGATCAGCCACGGTAAAAGGCCCCAAAGGATTGTCAGCAGTGTATATACCGTCCGAATAGCTTTTAAATTCTGTCCCTGGTCCGGAATACTGCAGGTAATATTTTCCATTGTGCTTGTTCATCCAGGGACCTTCAATCCATGGATTTGTATTTGTGTTTCTATTGTAATCGCCGGGCACTTCCCAACCGTATTCTGCCGGGTTGGCATGCATCAGTTCTTTTGGCTCACCGATAAATGCGAAATGGTGTTCAAAATCCACTTCAACCCCAAAGATGGGGTTTTTATCCGAGCATCCCCAGTATAAATACAGCCGATTGTCATCGTCCATGAAAAATGCCGGATCCCAAACCGGCCTTTCCAGCGAGTCGACAGCAATTGTCCATTTTCCACTTAACGGATCAGTCGATTTATAAATGGTACTTTTCTCATTGGACGAAGCCAGAAAATAAAGTGTGTCGTTGATTTCAATGGCGGTAGGAGCATATTCTTCTGTCGGGATTTCATTCGTTTCGATTAATTTCCAATCGACCAAATCAGCTGAATGCCAGTAACCTCCTGATTTTGATGCAAACAAATAGAATTCATCCTGAAACAGAACAATGGTGGGATCTGCCGCTTCTCTTCTCGATGGCTCATCCAGACAAAACCGGTAGTTCAGGTCGAGTGGGTTGCAGATGGTTACAATCGATTTCTGTTTTGAGTACTTGTTTTCGTTGCAACTGACTAATAGAAGGGCAATTATCAGGGTTAGGAAATAATTTTTCATTTTGTATTTAAATTTTACCTTACGGTGCTAATATACGCAGGTTCTTCATTCTGATTGACTTTTTAACCTGATTTTGTCTTTTACCCCTGTCTTTTATCAATCGTAAATAAAGTCGGTTTGAAGCCCAATATTTCCTACATTTGAATTCTGATTCTGTCCAACTATTGATTATTCATGATTAAGAAACTTTCGGTAATCTGCTTTATACTTTGCCTGAACAACATCATGTGGGGTAATCCGTATAATTTTGGGCACATCGATTATGCCAACGGATTGTCGCATAATCATGTGCTGTGTTTTGCCGAAGACAACAATGGCTTTTTGTGGGTTGGCACTCGATCGGGATTAAACAGGTACGATGGATATCATTTCAAAACCTTTAAAAATAATGTCGCTGATCCAAGTTCATTGCCCGATAACACGGTTCGATCGATAGTAAAAGATCAGTTGGGCAGGTTTTGGATAGGGTTAACGAACCAGTTTTGCCTTTTTAATCCAGACAATGAAAGGTTCAGCAACGATTTTGATCTGGTTTGCGAAGGTGTTATTTACCATCCTCACAATATTGATATTGTAGTGCCTTTCGGCGAAAGCACGCTATTTCTGAAAGTTCCCGGAATTGGGATTATCCAACATAATATTTTCACGGATGAGAATTCGCTGATAAACACGGATTCGAAAAACGGACTCAGAATCTACTCCAACGATGTTGCCCACCTCGCTGTTTCCGGCCGGTATTTGTACGTTACTTATTTGGATGGATTTGTCGAATTGATTGATGTTAAGGAACATAAGGTGCAAAGTCAGTTTAGTGTTCTCAAAGATCGATTAAACGCTGAAATTCTTCAATATGAGTCGTTTGTTGATTCAGCACAAAATATCTGGCTGTTTGTGAGTGGTACGGACCTGGGACTGTTTAAGGTAGATAGCCTGGGTGCCATTTGTGAATTCAATACTGAAACAACGCCTGCGCTCAATTCAAATCTGGTTTCCAGCGTTATTCAGGACAAGGAAGGAAAGATATGGATAGGTACCGATCATGGCGGTATCAATATCCTGAGTAAAAACCTGAATGAAATTGGATATGAAGTGCATGAAGCTTACAATGAAAACAGCCTGAGTCAAAATGTGATCACCAGACTATTTCTTTCCCGCGATATGATTGTCTGGATTGGAACTTTTAAAAAAGGCATAAATTATTATCACGAGGATTTGTTCCGGTTTTTACATTACATCAATTATCCCATTGTGCCCAATTCGCTGCCTTACAACGATGTCAACTGTTTTGCAGAAGAGCGATCGGGCAACATCTGGATCGGAACCAACGGCGATGGATTGATTAATTTTGACAGGAAAAAGAATAAGTTTTCCAAAATCACTTTGGACTCAGGCAATGTACAGAGCAATGTAATTGTTTCGTTAATTGTTGATAAAGAAAACAAGCTGTGGATAGGAACCTATCACGGCGGACTTTTTAGTTATGATGGTAAAAATTTCACCAATTATGTGCACAATCCGGCAGATCCAAACTCGATAGCCAGTAACAAAGTGTGGGATCTTTTTGAAGATTCACAAGGAAATATCTGGATTGGTTTGTTGGGTGGAGGACTGGAATTGTTTAATCGCAAGGAGAATGTATTTTATCATTTTAGTGGCAAAGGCGGTCTCAATATGCTGAGTGCCAAATTTGTAATGGATATTACCGAAGATAAAAACGGAAACATATGGTTGGGTACCGATGAGGGAGCTTTTGTGCTGGATCATTCAACATCGCGGTTTATACGCTTCTCGCAGGAGGCTAAAAACGAAAACAGCCTAAGCAGCAATATTATATACAAGGTGTTTTGCGATTCAAGGGGTAACATGTGGTTGGGAACCCGCAACGGACTGAACCTTTTTGTAAAGAGCAGCAACGATTTTATCCGGTTTAACGAGAGCAACGGGTTGCCCGATAATTCTATCATGTCGATTCTCGAATCCGATCCGGGTGATCTGTGGTTGGGAACTTCTAACGGGTTGTCGAAACTTTCGGTTGATTACGACGAAAACGGGCAATATAAAGGACATACCACGGTTAATTATTCTGAATCAGATGGCTTGCAGGGAAGGGAATTTAACGAGGGCTCGGCTTTGAAAACGCGGCATGGTGAGTTGATTTTTGGCGGGGCCAACGGTTTTAACCTCTTCCTGCCAAAAATAGAGAAGATAAAAACCAGGAAGAACAAAGTCCATATTTTCGGATTGGAGTTTTTTGGCAATGAGTTCAGCGAAAAATCTGATTATCAGGATGGTGACCTGACATATTCTGCTGTTTTGGATGGCAAAACCGTCAGGTTAAATTACAAAGAGAATATGTTCTCGCTTAAGTTTGTGAACATCGATTTCCTGGAGCCCAAAAAAATAAACTACCGCTATAAGCTTGAAGGTTTTAACAACCACTGGATTGATGCTGATTGGGAAGACCGAAAGGCAACATTTACCAACCTGAATCCGGGTGACTATAAATTCATTGTTCAGTCGTCAGATAATCTTTCGGGTATGAAGGAGGCTGAATCTGAGATTGATATCATTATTTCCCCGCCCTGGTATAATACCTGGATTGCTTATCTTTCCTACTTTGTGGTGGTGATGTTGATGATGCTGATTTTGCGGAGATTTGTGCTAAACAGAGAGAGAAACAAATACCTGAAAGAGGAAGCCATCAAAGAATCGGAGCGGCAACATGAACTTAATATTTTAAAAACCCGTTTTTTTACAAACATCAGTCATGAGTTTCGTACGCCACTTACCTTAATCCTCACTCCGCTTCAGCAACTGCTTAAGTCCGATTTTGACCCCGGAGTTAAAAAGCAACTGGTGTTGATCAATCAAAATGCAAACAGGTTGTTAACGCTTGTTAATCAGCTGCTTGATTTTAGAAAAGCAGAAGCCAATAAATTAGCCCTTGTGCCTATTTATGGAAATATTGTAAAACTCATCAACAATACGGTGGATTCATTTGCCGATTTTGCCACCACAAAAGACATCGATTTAAAATTTCTTTCATACGATTCAGAATTGTTTATGCAATTCGATCGCGACAAAATGGAAAAGATAATTTCAAATCTACTTTCCAACGCATTCAAGTTTACAGCTGCAAAAGGAAGTATTACCGTGATCACCAGGCTTAATTCTGATGGTGTGAATGAGACTTTTGAAATCAGAGTGGAAGATAAGGGCATTGGAATTCAGCAGGAAGACCGTGAAAAACTATTTGAAAGATTCTATCAGGGATCGGTGCCCTCCGAAATTATAACCACCGGAAGTGGAATTGGCTTGTCGCTGACCAAAGATTTTGTTGAGTTGCATCGCGGCACCATTTCAGTAGTCAGCAAGCCCGGTGTTGGGAGCTGCTTTACGGTTTTATTGCCCGTAAACAGGGAAAGGATTACCATCCATTCGGATGAAGCCAAAGAACCTGAAAAACTACCTGAACTGATTCCTCACGAAACTGAAGTGATGGTTTCCCAACATGATGACCAAAAGAAGACCCTGATGCTGGTGGACGATAATGACGAATTCAGGGGCTATTTAAAGGACAGTTTTTCTGGTCATTATCACATTCTGGAAGCCGAGAATGGCCAAAAAGCCCTTTTGCTTCTGGAAACCGAGAATGCCGATTTGATCATCAGTGATATCATGATGCCAATCATGGATGGAATAGAGCTGTGCAATAAGATTAAAACGGATGCCAAGTTTTCGCATATCCCCATGATATTGCTAACTGCAAAATCGACCCAACAGGATAAAATAGAGGGTCTCAGGTACGGTGCTGATGATTATCTCACCAAACCCTTTAGCCTGGATATCCTGGAGTCGAGAATAGTCTACCTACTGGGCTTGCGCGAAAAGTTCATCAAAGCCTATCAAAAAAGTTTTCGCATTGAATCTGATGTTCATGGCATCACTCCTGTGGACCAGAAATTCTTGAGCCGAACCATCGAGTTTATTAATATTAATTTAACCAAGTCGGATTACTCTGTTGAAAAACTGAGTGCTGATTTAAACATAAGCCGTGTTTATTTATACAAGAAAATATCCGCTTTAACTGGCAAAACCCCGCTCGAAATGATGCGTTTGGTAAGGCTGAAAAAAGCGGCCGAATTGCTGCTGACAACTCAGTTGTCCATCAGTGAGATCACTTATGATGTTGGATTTAACGATCCCCGGTATTTTTCAAAGCAATTTAAAGAAGAATACAAGGTGCTTCCTTCAAAGTATAGAGAACAAATGGGAGCTTAAGCAGTCATTTATTCTCCATCCAATTTCAATTCTTATCCCATAATAACAACAACCTCGTACCTCTCTCCTTGTTTTCCGGCGGGTATTAACTGACCGTTTGATTGTCGGCCATTTACAACAATTTCTTTAACCCCTTTTGAAACATGATTTGGGTTTAGAACTTCAATTTGGTAAATAGCACCCCTAAAATTCCGTTGGATTTTGTATCCATTCCAATCATCAGGTAAGCAGGGGTCGATTATCAAACCATCGTAGTCGGGTTTTATTCCCAGGATGTGCTGGGTTATGGCCACATAATTCCAAGCTGCTGTTCCTGTTAGCCAGGAATTTTTGGCCTCGCCAGGTTTAAAAGCATCTTTCCCGGCAATCATTTGGGAGTAGACGTAGGGCTCAGTCCGGTGCAATTCGCTGAACTCTTCCAAATAAGCCGGACAAATTTTTTTGTAATAATCCCACGCTGCATTTCCACGACCAATCACAGTTTCACCAATCATAATCCAGGGGTTGTTATGACAGAAAATCCCGGCATTTTCCTTGTATCCTTCCGGGTAGCTTGATATTTCACCATATTCAGGATAGTAGTGTGTGTATGGTGGG